>CAZFBE010000004.1:40509-53399 GCA_964517115.1 uncultured bacterium | reverse complement strand
AAAAGTTCAATGAGAGTAAATCCTTTTTTCATAATCTCACCTCCAAAAAATTATAACCCTAGAAAAAGGTTACAGGGATTTTGCTTTCAAAAAATTAGCGTTTTAACCCCAAATACGGACGTAAATATTGTCTCTTTTGTCTACTTGTATGCCTTTATGTAATCCAGTTCCATTGAAAAAGGACCATCTTTTTTGTCATACAGCATGAGCCCAAAACTCGTTATGTTCTTCACATTGAGCCTCATTCCGGGGATCTTGCGCCCAAATGAAGTTGCATAAAAATCTTCAAATGGGATTTTCACCTTAATCCATTCATCTTCTTTCGTTTCAACCGCGTACCAAAAGCCTAGCCGGCTGTTTGGATTGTTCGCCCGTGAAGTGAAATAATACTTCCGGCCATCTCCCTTAATCCTTATTTCAAGGCCAGCATAGTCAGAGAGGTCAAAACTCGTACCAAAACTCCTCGTCGACGAAAACCCCCCATTGTTTTGAAGGGATATTGTCCCACTAAAAGACAGATGGTAAGCCTCATTCACATAAGCTCCTCCACGTGATACTCCACCCATCACACTATCATTCACATTCCTCCACGAAAGGGATGTCTCTGATGTTTTGAAATCAGCAATTACCTTAAGGCTTTCGGTGCCCTGTTCTGATTGAACGATCCTGATGTTCCTTTTGGCCTCAGCCTCTTTCTTTTCACCTTCTTCCTTGAGAAAGCTCGGAAAAACAAGAGAGACAAGTATCCCTAACATGGTTACAACAACCAAGGGTTCAATGAGTGTAAATTCTTTTTTCATGGTTCCACCTCCAAAAAATTAAAGCCGATTGTACAGCCTTAAAAAAGAAGTTACATGAATTCGGCCTTAACTGCATCAGCCAATCTTTGATAATCTGATTTTTCATTGTAGATTTGTGCTGATATTCTTGCCGATATACAGTCAGTTGGACTTGTTATGGCCACCTCGACTTTGTATTTTTTCCAAAGGGTTTTGACAATTTCAACCATTTCCTCATCCCCACCCTTCACACGACCTGGAAGCGGAATAGGCACCATGCTTGCAAACATGTCTCTATTCAAGCCAAGCTCAACGCCCCATTCTCCAGCAAGCATCTCAGCAGAGTCCCAAGCAAGATTGTGCATGTAAGATTTGACATCATCTTCCCCAAAGCTCTTATAAAAATCAATTGCAGCACCTATTGAAAGCCATGGAGAAAGGTCTCGCGTTCCCTGCCATAGGAATTCCCTGCTATAACCCTCATTTCCATGATATCCCCATGAAATGACAGTGGGATGTGTTTGCTCCTGGCATTCTGGTGAGGTCCAAAGAAGTGCACAACCCTTTGGGGCATAAAGCCACTTGTGTGCATTTGTTATGTACCAATCAGCACCCAAGGATGGAATGTCTAATTTGATTTGGCCAATAGCATGGGCACCATCAACCAAGACCTTTATCCCTTTGTCATGAGCCATCTTCGCAATTTCAGCCACCGGAAAAATTGTCGCAGATCCAGAGGCAATATGGTCAATCAACAAAAGCTTTGTCTTGGAAGTTAATGCACTTTCGATATAGTTGATTATCTCATCATTGCTCTTTGGGGGAAATGGGATATTGACCTCCTTTACTATTGCACCTGTCTGTATTGCAACAAAATCCATGGTTGCCTTGACGGCACCATAAACATGGCTTGTTGTTACAAGCTCATCTCCAGGACTGAAATCCATTGACCTAAGAACGGAATTGACACCCGTTGTTGCATTGTCAATAAAAGCAACATCCTCACCTCTTGCAGAAACAAAAAGCCCTACCTCCTTCAGTGAATCTTCAACAAGGCCTTCCCACACATCCCTTCCAAAGAACTGACATGGTTGAAACTCCATCCTCTCTCTCCATCCTGATTGAGACTTCAATACTGGAATTGGACATGCTCCATAAGAGCCATGATTTAAAAATGAGGCAGCTGGATCAAGATGCCAGTTTTCTATGATCTTCTTGCCAAACTTCATTCTTCAGAAAAATCAGGATCCAAGAAACCTTCCTCCCTTAATGAAACATCTGCAACCAGAATCATTCCACTGAAATCCGAATCTCCCCCCAGTGAAGAAACGTCAACCTGAGAGAAGTTCCCCCTTTTGTCAATAATTCCTCTTAGGTTAGGAGGATAGTCCATAAATAATGTATTTCCGTCAGGTATCTCAAAGCAATCTCTTGCCTGTGCAGGATATGAATAAACTGAACAGGAAAAAATAATCAACCTGTCTCCAGGCTTTAACCACTCAACTTGAGAACCTTCAACCTCAAGATAAGCAAGACCTCCTTTAAACTCTCCAACTAAAGGCCCTTCTATAACTAAATCTTCCGCCGTCTTTCTGTCTAGGCCAGAAATTTCAGATATTTTTTTACCCATATTTTCAATAGTTGAATTTACATCATGGGGGTCAACCTTCAGGACATCTAAAACTTTAACTTTTGTAACAACAAGGTTGTCATTTGACTTGGTGACAAGGCTTTGGAGATTTCCAGAACGACCAACAACATAGAGAACAAAAAAAACAATAACCGCAACAACAAATACGCAACCTTTATTTTCCCAAAGAAAATCAAGCATGAAAAATTATCTTATTCCCCTTCTTCCGCCCTTTTTCCCATCATCCTTTTCATCATCATCTTCTTTTGCTTCATTCATTTCCGAAACCTTGACATCTATGCTTTCCAACTCATCCAACTCTTTAATCCTCTCTTCAAGAAAGACTATGGTTCTTCTGCCTTTTGAAATATCTATTCCCGGAACATGCAAAGTTTCTGAACCCAAGACCCTGATTGAATAATTCCCTTCTAAAACTCGAACCGGTTTTCCTACAACCCCAGAAGCAACTATTGATCCATATGCGTTCACAACAACAAAACCCTCTCCAGTTTCATTCTCTGAAACTATTTCCAACTGACCCCCATTTAGATATACATTGGACCAGTCTTCCAAGGATGAACTTAATTCAACCAAAGTTATGAAGGGATGAAATGAACCCCCTGTGTCTTTTGCTAATTTCTTGTAAGCAGATTGGAGTTTTGAATTTAGATTAAACCCAAAGACCTCAAGTGTGAAATCTGTAGAGCTGTTGTTAAGGAGATCTCTTATTATTGTTGGGTTTTGGTCACATGAGTCTCCACCATCGGTAATTAAAAATATAGATTTTGGACCTGGGTGATTTTTTAAATCTAAATATGCAGATTTAAGAGCCCTTGTAAGAGCAGACTGTCCAGCTGGAATCAAATCCTCTAAAGACATCAAGGCTTTATAGGGCTTGAATGGCTCAAGGGGATGTATTAAAGATGTTAAATTGCATCCAGGGTTGTCACTGCTTCCAAAAACCCTTACTCCAACAAGGTGGTCTTCCATTTTCCCCTGAAGAAACAAATTCTCTAAAGCATTAATTACTACCTTCTGTTTTATGCTTCTGCCACTAGAAGCATTAATATTGTCAAGTAAGCTTTTTGAATAATCTACAACAATTTCAACTGCTGGACTTTCCAATATCTCTTCTGCAACTGCGCTAGAGCCTTCTACAACCAAGCCTGAGCCAGCTTGAAAAGGAACAGGCCCTATGGTTATTTCATTCTCTACAAGTGGCAACACTCCCTCGACAAACAAAGTGCCTGCTTCAACAAGTGAACTATCTCTCTTGTAGTAATTCCAAGTTCTTTCTATTTTTATTTCTTCTCCTGGCAAAAGTGCTTCTTTTTTAACAGCTTCCAAAAAGAACTGTCCAGCAGATGACTCCCATAAAACATGAGTTTTATTTTTGTTATAAACAACAAAGTCAAACTTTTTTGCTGAAGGGTAATTAAGCATTTTGACATCATCAGACAGGTTTCTTATTATCATTTCAAACCTTACTTGAGTCCTGTCTGGTTTAGCCCTTACCTCAATGTTCAATCCATCTTCCTGATATCCAGGATAAAAACGTTCTCCGTTAATGAAGGCTTCTCTTAAAACATAATTTCCCCAGGTTCCATTAGGTTCAAACCAAGTTCTGCTTATGACACCTAAACCATCTTTTAATATCCATTCATCAACTCCTATGTTTTTACAACCTTGACAAACATGATATTTCATTGAGTCAGCAAGATCCCAACCTTCTGCATTGCCCGAAGATACACCATATGTTCTTGCACCATCTGGATCCATTGGCAAGAATGGCAATTCATCCCCTGAAGGGGTTCTGTAAAAATACGACCGAGCTTTTGAGTTGTATCTGACCTTAAGTGTTGTATTTTGAAAAGGTCCCAATTTTCCAGGATAACCAGAAACAACCCAATATGTATAGCCATCCTTTATAACCCTGTCAATAACTTCAATCTCAAATGAAGAATTAACTATAGAGCTTGTTAGATTTCCTTCAAATTCATAGACCCATTTGTTCCCTATCGCCATAGGCCAAAATGGACTTTCTGGAAATGTTGCATCACCTCTTGCAGAGATAAAAGCAATCAGCAAAAGTAACTTACTTATGATCTTTTTCATTTTTCTCCTGAAGAAATGTCAATTAAAAAAGGCAAATAAGCTAGAGATCCGGCATCACTGAGCCTATAAGGCGGAAAGACGAATGCAGGAGTGCCCGGCAAGGATAGCTTTTGCCCTGTCTCTTTGTCTCTGTTAACTCGCGCCTTTGCCTCATTGCCATTTCTGCAAGACCTAAATGCTTCCAGGTCCATTCCGAGCTCGCTGGCATATCTAACCAAATCACTGCCACTCAAGCTTTTCTGATTTGCAAATAACCTATCTTTGTATTCCCAAAATTTTCCTTGATCATAAGCACATTCGGATGCAATAGCTGCTTCATAAGCATTTTGATGCATTGGCAACGGATAATGATGGAAAGAATGAGATATCAAACCGTTATCAATAAAATTCCTCTTTAACTCAGGATATTCCCTAATATTAAAAGCCGCACATCCAGGACATTCGAAATCTTCAAAAATATGTAATGTTGGAGCATCTGCAGATCCTTCCAAGTGTCCCCCTTCTATTTTTTCTAAACCCTGAATCTTGTAAACACCCTCATACAAACTACCTGAAAGCACACTAAAAGAACCTTTTGTTTCAATAAATTCAGCAGCATTTCTAGGAATAGTTACATTCTCAAACATTATCAGTGGAAGAACTTCAGAACTCAAAGCCTCAAGATACTTGTCTCCAACTGGATCCCCATTAACCCTCCACTCAATATACTGAACTCCAAAAGCCCCCGCTATCTTATTTACAAAAGTCTCAACTCTACATCCTTCACAATCACCCTCAACAACAATTACCTTTGACCTTTTAACGGAGGAACTAGCATCAAAAGATTCAAGAAGGCTTGAAATCTGATCCCCAGTGACATTAGACCCTAGCACATAAGGTCCAACCATCAAGAATGGTAACATTCTTGTCCTTAGGACTCCATATGAAGTTTCAATTTCTACATCATGCCCTTTCATTATCTTGTTGACAGTCTCTTCTCTTGTTGCTTTTGCATGATTGGATTTTTCACCACTCTCAAGACACCCCTTAAGCATCTCTCTATCAGGCTCATCTGCGAAGCTTAATAAAGATTCTGAAGCTATAAATTCAGCATCGCTAGTTGAACTCCAGGCTTCATAACCCTCTAAAGCATTCATCTTGTAAGAATTTGCTTTTTCCAAAGAATCAAAACAAAGAGATGCTTCCAAGATCTTTTCATCATTTTCATAAACTGTAAGAAAATCAACAACAACATCAACACCATCTCCCAACAAAGGTTTTATTAGTTTTTTAAAAGCTTCACTACCGCTTTTGTTTTCCCAGTTGCTTGAAAAATAAACAACTTTTTCATCAGAATAAACAATCTTGTCAATGGCTTGGGTGCCTTTATCTGAAGCATCAGTTCCAGATAAAGATTTTTCTTCAGCAGGCGAACAACCTAAACAAAAACAAATTAAAAATAAAAATAAAAAATTTTTCATTAAATTCTCCTTTGAAGAGCCTCTCTGACTTTTTTGCCATCCACATTCTGCCCTTTTAGCCTAGACATAACCTGTCCCATTATTGGGCCAAAATTACTCCTATCCTCAACAGAAGAAAGGACCTCGTCAACAATTGCAAGAATCTGATCTTCGCTAACCTCTTCAGGAAGCAGGGGCTCAATAAGTTTGTATCTTTCCTGAGACTCCCTGTAGCCACTTTCAGAACCGCTTACCTTGAAAGCTTCCATGGATTCATTTAACTGCTTGCATTCTCTTTTAACGACCTTCAAAACATCTTCCTCAACAAGGTCTTCCATCTTTTCAATCCTTGCATTTTTAATTTGAGCTCTCAACATATTAAAAGTCTCAATTTCAAAATAATCTTTTTTCAATCGTGCTGACTTAAACAGCTCTTCGATTCTTTTCTGTGTGTTAGACATAAACCTTACTATTCTATTGTGTTTCTTTGCTCCATTGAAAAGCATGTTCTTTGAGCTGTTTCTGAACGCCTTCTCCCAAGTAAGAAGGAGCTTCTTCAATAATCCTTTCACAAGATTTAAGATTGATTGAAATCTTTGTTTTGTTTCTTTTGCTTACTAGAAAAATTACAAAACACAAAAGGAAAGTATCATCTGTGAATCCAATTGGACCAAGAGAGTCTAAAATTAAATCATTTGGCCAGAAGAAATAAGCCAAGCTCTTTTCTACAAGCACCCTATCCTTTTTGAGCAAATCATTCTTTACTTTAAAAAGGAATGAAAAAGCTTGATGGGAGAAACCTAAAACATAGTCAATCTTTGTTGAAATTATTTTTTTTCGCTGCCATTTTTTAAAACTAGACACAAAACCATGAAGATATTCTGTCAAAATATCATCTGACGGACAGGATCCATAATCTTGAATTTTCATAATTTCCTAAAATCTATTCAGCAATGCTTCCAGAGAAATCTATTGATTCCTCGGAATACTCTTGAACCCATTTCCAGTCTAGGCCTTTGTAGCCAGGCATCTCAGCTAAAACCTGATCCTTAAAACCTTCAGGAAATTCTTTCAAAAGCCAATTGCTTGGATAGATCTTGAATCTTATAAGACCCTCTTTTTCAATTATCAACTCTGCAGGAATCATCTCTGAATCAGGACCATCTCCAAAAACCAACTGTAATTGGCCAGATATATTGATAAGCTTTATTTCTTTATCTAAAAAAATCTTTGGAATTGAGTTTCTTATTATTTTTGCAATGCTCTCCTCAAGATCTTCCCAAAATAACTGAAAAGATATCTTCCCATTTTTTGCATTTTTTGGAACCAGCTTATCAATTGAATAATTTTCAATATCTAATTCTCCTTTCTTGAAATCCATCTCCTTGATATCTATGTGCAAATTTCTAATTTTCAACCTTCCCAACCGTGCAGTGGGTGCCTTTAGTTCAAAAGCATTTAATGTAGGGGGACTTTGGCTCATCCCTTCAATTTTTAAAATCTCTATTTGCTCAGGCTCTATTTCTGCCATAGCTGCGACCCTGACCTGCTCTTCAAATGTCTTGTCAAGGTTTATATAGCCCATACCACGTCCTCCAAACCAAACAACAGCAATGATGAAAGTAAAAGTCAACCAGTCAGTAAAAAAATTCTTCATCTAACGTAAATCCTCCACCAGATCAAATCTGCAGAAGGTTGAGTTGTGTCGTAGGAGTTTTCCAAACCTTGCAAATCCTCACTGTATTCAAAACCTTCAACAAGGGGAGAAGGAAGCTCTATCAGATAAGGATCCAGCCAATCAACATTAAAACCCGTTTCATTTCCAAGTTCGTTTGTTATGAAATCAACCCCTCCACCAGATGTCACTAATACTTGAAATTTAAAAGTGTCGACACTGCCAATCCATTCTTCCAACCTCAAGGTGAATCTAATGGCATTTGAAGAAATGCTCTCTGCTTCATAATGATCAAAACCGAAAATCTCAGCTGACTGGTACCAGTCTGTTAAAAAATCTAATTCTTGAGGAGGTTGGTATATGTAATTAACCTCCTCACTTCCCTCTACCCTCTTTCCACCAACACCATGAAGAAATCTCGGCTGGTTTCCAGTAAGGTCTATATCTGAGGTGTATAAAAGATACCTTGTCCAATACTCTCCTCTGTTCGGAGGCAAAACGCTTGCTGCTGGAGCAAGGCTGTCTCCAAGCCCCAGATGAACAAGAGAATCAACAGGTATGTCTTCTGGAAAAGAATCCTCCAACGTAATCGTGGAAGACAAAACATCCATGTCGGAAATAACAGATGTAAAGTCAATTATGCTGGGATGAGTTATCTTTACGGGGAGGTTGGCAAGCATTTCTGTGCAATCATCATTGGAACAATCAAAATCACTACCATCGCTCTTTTTTAAAACAAGTATGTTTTCCCCAGAGAGTGCGGGATTTTTTACCTTCTCAACACTTTCCTCCAGCATGAAAATGAAATAATAAAAATAATTGTAAGGATTAACATTCCCCCTAAAAGCCATCTCTATATCTATCAAAGTGATATTAGCCTGTGCTCCAGTAACTGTTTTTGCACAAGAGCTAAAAACAAAAAGCAAAAGAAAAAGCTTAAAGATCTTCATCATGTATATATTACATCTTAAACAAAGATTAGCATTCAGCTGGAATGATTAAAGATTCTATTTTTTCCATTTCTGAATTAATCAAAGAGTCTAGAGTGTAAGAATTTTCTACATGAAAACGCCCACATTGCGTTCTCCTTAAATCAGCCAAAGCTGCCCCGCAGCCAAGACTTTGTCCAATATCATGGACCAAGGTTCTTACGTAAGTTCCTTTAGATACCTCTGTCTCGAATCCAAAATAAGGCATATCTAAATTTTTAATTTGAAAAAAATGAACATACCTCCATTTCTCCTCCCTGTCTACATTCAAGCCTCTCCTGGCAAGCTTATAGAGCGGAGTTCCGTCTTTCTTCACAGCTGAAAACATTGGTGGCTTTTGGAAAATAGAACCTTCGAATTTCCTTGCACAATCAATCAAATCCTTAAGTTCAAAATCTTCCACAAGCATTTCAGAAATAGGAGATGTTTCTAGGTCCTGGCTTGGAGTTACGATACCAAGTTTCCCCTTCCCAAGATAACCCTTTTTGGCATCTGAAATAAAAGAACTTAACTTAGTTGCTTCCCTTCCTATCGCCAGTACCAAAAGCCCTGTTACGGAGGGGTCCAAAGTTCCACAATGCCCAACTTTTCTTATACCTATTTTCTTTCTTACCCTTACAACAACATCGTGGCTAGTATATTTTTTTGGCTTATCTACTAACAAAAATCCGGATCTCATAAATCCAAAATAGAAAGCAATGCGGACTGAGGGATGGCAACAGTTCCAACCTGTTTCAGTCTTTTTTTACCCTCTTTCTGCTTTTCAAGAAGTTTTCGTTTTCTCGTAATATCTCCTCCATAGCATTTTGCTATAACATCTTTTCTGTATGGAGGTATTGTTTTAGCTGCAACAACCCTTCCGCCTGAAAAAGCCTGCACGGGAACCTTGAATTGATGCCTTGGTATCTCTTTTGCAAGTTTGTCCACTAAGGACCTGGAAAAAGAATAAACTTGATCTCTTGGGATTATGTTTCCGAGAGCTTCAACAGAATTTCCTGCAACATTTATCTCAACAACCTGTAAATCTGATTTTCTCCATCCTGAAAACTTGTAATCCAAGCCCGCATAACCCTGTGTAGAAGATTTTAAATTTGAAAAAAAGTTATTTACAACCTCGGCCAAGGGGATTTCATATTTTGCAAAAATTCTAGACCCATTGTTTTCCATAGCTACGTAAGAGCCTCTTTTTTTCTGAACCAGATCCATAACCTTTCCTAAATAATTATCTGGAAAAGAAATAGTAGCATTCACTACAGGTTCCATCCATTCAGTTATGTTTTTGTCATAAGGGATATCTTTTATTCTTTTTATGTAGTGAGAATTATTATCAGAAGTCACGACTTTGTAAGAAACGGTAGGTGCTGTGGAGATGATATCCAAATCAAACTCCCTCTCTATCCTCTCTTGAATTACCTCCTTGTGCAAGGGTCCCAAAAACCCCATCCTTAATCCAAAACCGAAAGAAGGACTGTTTTCAACATCCCATGTAATTGAAGAGTCGTTTAAAGACAACTTCTCAACACTATTTCTTAATTTCTCAAAATCCTTCCCTTCAACCGGATAAAAACTCGAAAAAACCATTTGTTTTGCAGGTTCGTAGCCAGATAGAGGCTTTACGGCGTCTGAATCTTTTCTCAAAGAAACCGTATCGCCGACCCTACACTCGCTAATGTTTTTTAAATTCGTAACAATGTATCCAACTTCACCTGAAGACAATTTGTCTTTTGGAACTTTTGACTCTCTGAAATAACCAATTTCCAAGGCATCTAGATTTGTATTTGTTCCTAACAAATTCAACCTCTCATTTTTAGTAACAGATCCATCAATAATCCTTATGTGAGCTATAACCCCACGATAACTGTCATATTCAGAATCAAAAACCAAACCCCTAAAATGTTCTGAATGACTTTTTGGAGAAGGGACCTTTTCGATTATTTGCCCCAAAAGAGCTTCAACACCTTCTCCACTTTTTGCACTAATTTGCATAATGTCATCAGGGTCAACATCGAGGTAGTCAGCAGCGCTGATTATTGCATCATTCATATCAAGATTTGGCAAATCGCACTTGTTTAAACATGGTATTATTTTTAAATTCAGCTTTTTTGCATGTTCAAAATGAGCAACAGTCTGTGCTTCTATTCCCTGAGAAGCATCTACAAGTAGAACAACGCCCTCACAAGCAGCAAGCGCTCTCGAGACTTCATATGTAAAATCAACATGCCCCGGAGTGTCTATAAGGTTCAATTGAAACTCCTCCCCATCATGCTTATGGAAAACAGTTACAGTTTGGCTTTTTATCGTTATGCCCCTTTCTCTCTCTATGTCCATTTTGTCCAAAAACTGATTTCTCATAGCTCTAGAGTCAACAGTGCCTGTCATTTCGAGAATACGATCAGCAAGTGTTGACTTGCCATGATCCACATGCGCAACTATAGCGAAATTTCTTATGCCTTGAATCAAAATATCACCTTTCCATCCATTTTAGATTTGATAGAAAATCTGTTTAATATTGATGGAGCAACATCAAGTATCGATCCCTCTAGTGCTTGCTTGTCCGAAACCCAAAGAAAAGCATTGTCAAAAGTATGCATCCCGGTAATAGGAGAATGGTAAAACATTTCTGAATCATTATCAAAACTTGCTTTCAGGTCTATTCCATCCCTGTTGAAACAAATTAAATCTGGAGCAAGATCGTACTGAGTAAAAAAATCTTTTTCTGCCGATAAGAAAAAATCATTTTTCGAAAAATCATCAAAATAAATATCCTCTCTGAAATATATATCCTTAAAAACCTTTTTTCCTGATGGGTCTTTTATTTTCAACATTTCATCTCTTAGAGAACTTCTCAAACTGAAATAGTCTTCTTTTGAAACAGACCCTCCTTCTTCCCTCCCTTCAAGATTCAAATAAACCCTTCCTGGAAGGATTGAAAAAGCTTTGCTTCCAGGCAGGACAATGGGCTTGAAAGAAGAAGAATCTTCCCCTAGGTCAAGCCAAGAGTTTTCAGAAAGCCAGGAATTTAAATCAAACTCATGCAAGGTTTTGCAAAATCCGTGATCTGAAAGCATCACAAAAACACAATCATCACCATTTTCAAAAAACCATTTTAGATGTGAGTCAATAAGTGAATAAAAATTTTCAAATTTTTCTTTCCATGGCCCTTTGTTGCTTTCCCACTTCTCCCAAAGAAAATGATGTAATCTATCCGTGCCCATAACATGGAGGTGGAAAAAGTCCCAAGATTCTTCCTGGAAATATTTTTTTGCGAGATTTACCCTTGTGTTTTCAGTATCAATTAAATCCTCATACCATGCAGAAAGGTCCTCCTTGACTAAACTGTTGTCCGGATCTGGCCTATATCCAATTTCATTCAAATATGCTTCATGTTTCTTTGGATGAACTATTCCCGAATTCCCAGGGGGTGACAAAAATCCACCAATAACAATTCCATCAAGTTTTTCTGGAGGGTAGTTCAAAGGGACATTTATCACTATTGGCTTAAACCCATTGCCCGAAAGTGTCTTCCACAAACTATCACCCTTTCTGTAGTTTGAATTCACAACATACATTCCTTTTTTTGAAGATTCGACATGCCTGTCAATAAAACCATAAATATTATGTTTTCCTGGATTGTTTCCCGTCATGAAGCTGGTCCATGCAGTTGCAGATTCGCATGGATGAACTGACTTGATTTCAACAGGTTTTGACTTGCTTTCCTCTATTTTTCTTTTCAAGGCAGGCATTAAACCTCTCTCTAAAAAATCTTCCAAAAGGCTCAAGGGAACGCCATCAAGACTGAGGATTACTATTTTCTTCATAACCTAACTTTAGATTATAGGATTAAGTCGTGAGTAAAAAAAAATGGATAATTGTCTTCAGCATACTTTTAACAGGTATATTGCTTGCACGTTTCGTTTTTAATGAAACAATTGAACCCCAAAAGTCAAATTTAGAAGCTGAAGAAAACAACAACCAGGTAGAAAATCTCTGGAACCTTGAAGACCTTGTCTCAATCAGCCATGATGGCACGCTAGTTGAGCTTTTGCAAAAAATTGAAGCCAGTTCAAGCTTCAAAATAAATTTGGATATCTCGGAATCAAAGAAAGAGGAATTAAACAAAAATTTCACACTTGTAGTCGAAATGAAAGTTTATGAGATTATTGGCTTGGCATCTCAGTCCATGGGGCTGAATGTAGTTATAAGCGACGATCTTAAAGAAGTGCTGATACACGACTAGTCATTTAAAAATTACCTCTTTGTCAA
>CAZFBE010000004.1:27004-40409 GCA_964517115.1 uncultured bacterium | reverse complement strand
ATCTTAAAGAAGTGCTGATACACGACTAGTCATTTAAAAATTACCTCTTTGTCAAGAACCTCTTCGTAAAAAAGCTCGTGCCCATAAACCCATTCCTCTTCAAGGAAGTATTCGGTTTTTCTATGGAATCCATTATCAGTAATTGTTGTCTTGGATCTAACAGCTGTAATCCCATTCTCATTGCCAACAACATCCTCATAACTTACGAGAGCATCATCCTCGATATGGTATTTCTGCTGTGTATAAAAACCAGCAGTCGTAAAATACCAACCCGTCAAGACCTCTTTTTCCCTATCCCACATAATTACTATTTCTCCACCATACTCTCCATCATTAATTGAATGAGTAATTCGTATTCCGTTTCCATTCAAAATCCGTTCCCAGTATTGCACATCTACCATAGAGCTTCCCTGAGGGGTAGCAGCAAATTCACCTTCGTATGTTTTTCCTATAAATGATTGAAAATAAGACAACTCTTCAGAAAGGTCTTTGTTGCTGTTGGCTGTTGGGGAAAAAAATACAAGAAGTAAAAATAAAATCTTTTTTATCATTTTTTCTTATTTGAAGTTTTTTTTGCCTTGGCTTTCTTTGGGCTCTTTTTCTTTTTCTTTTTTTCCACCTTTTCATTCCAGGCTTCAAGTTCAAGTCTCGGAGACTCCCTGTATTCTTGCAGTTTTTTCTCAACTTCATCAAAAACAGAACCTTCTGACCATGATTTTTTTGATTTACTCCATGATCCAGCTTCCCTACCCGTAAGTATCTCAATCCCCTCTTCAATCCTCTTGACTGCCCATATGTTAAACTCACCCTTCTCTACAGATTTCACAACCTCTTTTGAAAGGGTTAGATTCTCTACGTTCTGATGGGGGATCAAAACTCCCTGCTCCCCATTGAAACCCCTAGCCTTGCAAAGCTCATAAAAGCCTTCAACCTTTTCATTTGCGCCACCAATAGGCTGGACTTCACCCTTTTGATTAACTGAGCCGGTAACGGCGATTCCTTGATTTATCGGAATTTCTGAAATACTAGAAAGAATAGCATAAAGTTCTGTTGATGATGCAGAATCGCCATCAACCATCCCGTAAGACTGTTCAAAAGCAATTGATGCAGCAACAGACAAAGAGTTATGCTTTCCGAAATGCTCATGAAGCCATCCAGACAATATCATCACTCCCTTGTTGTGTATGTTCCCTGAAAGATCAGCCTGCCTCTCTATATTCACGACATTGCCTTTTCCTTGAAAAGTATTTACTGTTATTCTGCTTGGCTTGCCAAAAGACTCATCTGAGATTGTCAAAACAGCTAATCCATTTATAGATCCAACTTCTGAACCATCCGTCTCTACAATAATGTGTTTTCTTTCCAGCATTTCCTGCATGTGGTCAGGAATCAGGCTATTCCTTCTTTTTCTTGCCTCTACAGCACCATCTATATGAACCTCTTTCACAGTTTTTGAATTTTTATCGACTGCAAATTGGCTTGCCTCTCTCATCAAATCAGTAATTACCCCAAACTTTGTTGAAACTTTCTTTCTATCTCCAGCCAACCTGACACCATACTTGTATAAACCCTGAATCGCAGAAATATCAAAATCCAACAAGTCTTCTTCATTTATTCTTGCCTCAACAAATGAGCAATAATCCTTAAAAGAGTCAGAGGTTGATTCGTAGGTGTTGTTGAAATCAGCTCTCACTTTAAACAATTCTTTAAAATCTTCATCATTAGAAGAAAGAAGGTGGTATATCCAAGGGCTTCCAATCATGACAACCTTTAACTCCATCGGAATTGGAACAGGCTTCATTGTTGTTGTTGTGGCATATCCTGCATGGTCAGCAATATCCTCTATTAATATCTTTCCATCAGTCAGGGCTCTTTTTAACCCATCCCAGGCAACAGGATGCTTAAGTACATCAAGGGCTTCAAGGACCAAGTAACCACCATTTGCCCTGTGTAATGCTCCAGACTTTATCATAGTAAAGTCAGTTGTCATCATCCCCATCTCAACCCTTCTTTCCATCTTTCCAATGAGATTTGCAAAAGTAGCATTTTTTTCCAAAACAACCGGAGAGCCTTTCTCAGTCGACATGTCTACTATTAGATTGACTCTGTACTTTCTTAAATCTGGACCTGAAGGCATGGCTATAGGAATAACAGGCATCTGTCCAGCAGGAGGTTCATTTTTCTTTCTAAAAGAATCTGCATTCTTCAAAACGTCCTCTTGCAGGTCAATGAGCCATTTAGAGACTTTTTTCATGTCCCTGTAATCATCTTGTAAGCGCCTCATGTGTCTTCCAACGGAAAAAAGTATCAATCTTCTATCTAGATCATTGACTTCCTTCTGTATCTCATCGTCTATTTGCTGTATTTTCTCTAGATGCTCATTCAACTCTTCCTGGAGCTTATCCTGTGTTTCTTGCATTTCTTCTTTTACATTTTCTGGAAGAGCTCTAAACTTCCTTTCATCTATAGGTTCCCCTTCCCAGATAGGGATTGTGATGATGCCCATACTTGTTTTTTTAAGAAGAAAGTTGTGAGAAGAAGTAATCTTCTCCATTTCCTTAATGATTCCCTTTTTTCTTTCTGACCCCTTCTTCCTAAGCTTATCTAACTCCTCTTTGTACTCCCCACCCTCAAAAGCATTTGGGATCTCGTCCTTCAGCCTATTCATTAAAGTTTCTAAATCTTCAGCAAACTTCTTCCCTCTGCCCGGGTTCAGGCTTAATGCTAAAGGCTCGTCAGGCTTGGAGAAATTATGAACGTAACACCAGTCATTCGGAACAGTAGCTTTTGAAGAGAGATGGTCAACATACTTTTGAACTGTAGAAGTTCTTCCTGATCCAGAAATTCCTGAAACAAAGATGTTGTAACCAGGCTTATTCATCCTCAATCCAAACTTAATTGAATCTACAGCCCTCTCTTGTCCAATGATTCGATCGCCTATAGATTTTACATTTTTGTCAATTGGATAATCGAAATTAAAATCACAATCTTTAGCAGAAAGTAAGCATGATAATTTTTTCCCGGAAAATTTAGCCTTCATAATTACAGGGTTTATCCTACCATTATTCAATTATTAGTTCTAGAATCGCAGTTTTAGAGTGAAAAAGACAATTAACAACGTGATGGTCTCAGTAGCGACCGTTAATGGATCTGGATCCCAAAGTGCAAACCTTATTATTCATCGATCTCTCTTCAGGATGGGCCTTCCTGTTTCTGGAAAAAATCTTTTTCCTTCCAACATAGCCGGCCTCCCTACATGGTTTTTAATCAGAGTAACTGAAGAAGGGTACAACGCTCCAGCAGATGAAATAAACATTTCAATTTTGATGAATGCTGAAACATGGGACGACGATCTAGACAAATTGAAAAAAGGTTCGGTTGTAATATGCAATAGCGACCTGGGTAAAAAAGTTGAAAGAGATGACCTCATTGTTTATGAAGTACCTTGTTCATCAATCGCAAGAAAAGTTGACACAAAATTAGCAAAACTCATAACAAACACAGTTTATGTTGGAGTTTTAGCAGAAGTAATTGGCCTTGAGGAAGAGGCAATTGTAGATGCATTAAGTCACCAATTTAACCGAAAGCAGAAAGCTATAGATTTAAATTTAAAAGCAATTGGTGAAGGTAGGAAATACATTCAAGAAAACTACAAAAAAGACCAACCGTGGAAGGTTGAAAGAAGAGATTTGACCAAAGACAAAATGATTATTGAGGGAAATCAAGCAGGAGCATTAGGGTCAGTATTTGGAGGGGTAACTTTCTTGTCATGGTACCCAATAACGCCATCTAGTTCTTTGGCGGAAAATCTAATTTCATACCTGAAAGAAACCAGGGAATATGTTGATGGTGTAAAAACTTATGCAGTTGTTCAAGCTGAAGATGAACTTGCAGCAGCAGGGATGGTTTTTGGTGCTGGATGGGCTGGATCCAGATCAATGACAACAACTAGTGGTGCTGGAATTTCGCTTATGACTGAGTTTATTGGCCTCGGCTACTATGCAGAGATACCAGGTGTTTTTTGGAACATACAAAGAGTAGGCCCCTCAACAGGGCTTCCGACAAGAACACAGCAGTCTGACATAAACTTTTGCTACAAACTGGGGCATGGAGATTCAACACATCCCGTACTTCTTCCTGCAACACCTTCTGAATGTTTTGAATTTGGATGGAAGTCTTTTGATATAACCGAAAGGTTCCAAACTCCTGTCTTTGTTCTTTCTGACCTAGATTTGGGAATGAACCCTTGGATTGTTGATGACTTTAAATATCCTGACAAACCTCTTGACAGAGGTAAGATTCTCAAAAAAGAAGACTTGGAGAAACTTGAATCTTGGGGAAGGTATAGAGATGTTGATGGTGACGGTATTGGATACAGGACGCTACCAGGAACAGATCATAAAAACGCTTCTTACTTCACAAGGGGAAGCGGCCATGACGAAAATGCCGCATATACTGAAGACAATGAAGCTTATGCACGAAATATGAAAAGACTAGCAAAAAAACATGAAGGATTGAGGTCTAAACTCCCCCAACCAATAATCGAGCATTCAACAAACTCTGAAATAGGACTTGTTTCTTTTGGAACCGTACATGCATCAATGCAAGAAACTATAGACCTTCTTGAAAAGGAGAAAATCAAGGTTGACTACCTGAGAATAAAATCACTTCCACTTTCTTCAAAAGTTCATGACTTCATAAAAAAGCACAAAAAGTCCTTTGTGATAGAACAAAACAGAGATGCACAAATGTTCAACCTTATAAAAGAAGAATCAACTGCAGAAAACATTAAAAAACTCTGCTCATATGCTTATTCTGATGGAATGCCTTTAAGTGCATCAAAAATAACAAAAAATATCAAAGAAAACCTATGAGTAAAGAAAATATACTAGGAATACCTATACAAGAATACAAAGGTGCCAAGTCAACTCTTTGTGCAGGATGTGGGCACGATTCTATTACTGACAAGATAATAAAAGCTTGTTTTAACAATGGGATAAAACCAAACATGGTCGCAAAAATGTCTGGGATAGGATGCAGTTCAAAAACACCTGCTTATTTCCTTTCTCAATCTCATGGTTTTAATTCCGTACATGGAAGAATGCCTTCCGTTTCTACTGGTGCAGCATTAGCAAACAGGAAATTGACAATACTAGGTGTTTCTGGAGACGGGGACACTGCAAGCATAGGAATAGGCCAATTTGTACATTGCGTAAGAAGGAATGCTCCTATGGTTTACATAATTGAAAATAATGGTGTGTATGGCCTTACAAAAGGCCAATTTTCTGCAACTGCAGATGAAGGATCAAAATCAAAACGAGGAATCCCAAACGAAATCAGCCCCATAGACCTTTCAAGCCTTGCAATACAGCTTGGATGTGGTTTTGTCGGAAAAAGCTTTTCAGGAGCACCAAAACAACTTACACCACTAATACAGGCAGCTTTAAGCTATCAAGGAACTGCAGTGATTGATGTTATCTCTCCATGTGTGACATTTAACAACCATGAAGGAAGCACTAAAAGCTACAACTATGTAAAAGAGCATGATATTGAACTTCAAGATCTAGACTATATTCCAAGCTACACACCAATAGAAGAAATAGAAATTCCTCAAGGAGAATCTACTGATGTTGAACTTCATGATGGTTCAAAAATAAGACTTACAGCCACTAAAGATGATTATGATGTTCACAACAAGAACGAAGCTATTGCTGCAATAAACAATTCAATGCAAAAAGGTGAGCATCTAACTGGACTTCTGTATTTGGACAATTTAAAGAAAACCCTTTATGAGGATTTGAATTTATGCCAAACTCCTCTAGCCCATCTTGAAGAAGAAAGGATTCGTCCAGCAGAAACGAAACTCAAAGAAATAATGAGCAGGTACAAATAGCAATATGCCTTCAGGCATCCTCCTTTTTCCAGTAGCGCTTGTTATTTTTCTTATTTTCAACTACCTTACACAAGGAAAAGAAAATATCAAGGGAACTATGTTGAGATGCTCTCAAGGAATACTCAGAACAAACCTGAGAATAATGCTCTTCTTCGTTGTTTCAGCTATTGGTGCAATGATGGTATTGGGCTTGCTGGAAACAATAGGAGTTCAATCTGGAGTTGATTTTGGAATCTATGGACCTGTAATTGCTTTGCTTATCATAATAATGGTATCTGAATATTTTTTCAAAGCCGTAGACAAAAAAGGAACATTGGGCCTTGGTGCCTCTCGAGAAAAAGCCAAAGAAGGTTGGGAGGGAGTCATGTATGGAGCTCTAATCCTGATCGCATGCCTTCTCCCTGCAATAATAACGAAATCAATTGACCCATTTGCGATGATGATCGAAAGACTAGACCCGTTAATCCTTTCAAATTGGCTTGGAATGCTTATTGTTGCAGCGCTTTTTGAAGAAGTTGTTTTTAGAGGTTATATTTTTAGGACAATGACATACACATGCCCTTTATGGGTGCCTTTAACGCTGACATCTTTCCTTTTTTCTTATGTTCACTGGGCTCAAGCAATGGCAACCCAGGAAGGAGACCTCCTCCAATGGCTTTTCAGGATAAATGTTTTCCTAGCTGGTTGGCTAATGGCAAAACTAGTGTTGAAAACAGGAAATCTCTGGTATGCATGGTGGTGGCATTTCTCATGGAACTTTACACAAGGGCCGATAATGGGTGTTTCTGTATCTGGAACAGAGATAGGAAGTCAGTTTGGAGCAATATACAGTGACTCGGGGCTCAACTGGATAACCGGAGGTGGAATTGGCATCGAAGCATCACTCCCAGCCACAATCATCCTTTATATTGCGATAATAAAAGAAAAAGAAATATTGAATTTTTTTAAAAAGAAAAAAAGAGTTAATCAATAAAACCTTTTAAGATACCAGGAATTTCTGATAATTTTTCAGGAACCAATATTCCCGCATTTTCTAAAGCTTCAACCTTGCTTTGAGGAGTCCCTTTATTGCCTTCAACAATTGCTCCAGCATGACCCATTGCTTTTCCTGGAGGGGCTGTTCTTCCCCCTATAAAACCTACTATCTTTTTAGAAAGCCTTTTAAGAGAAGGGATTATTTCAGCAGCCTCCTCTTCATCAGATCCTCCTATTTCTCCAACCATTGCAATAGCGGAAGTTTCTTCATCCTCGTCAAAGGCCTTTAAGGTTTCTATGAACCTTGCTCCTATAACCCTATCCCCACCTATTCCAACAGCAGTAGAAATTCCTAACCCAGCCCTGCTTATCAAGTCAACTAACTCATAAGTTAAAGTTCCTGAACGTGAAACAAGCCCTATATTCCCTTTTTTAAATATGCTTTCAGGCATGATTCCCATAGAAGCTTCTCCAACAGAAAAGATACCTGGACAGTTTGGGCCAACCATGGTTACATTATTTTTTCTAACTAATGCTCCAATTTTAATCTCATCGTGGAGAGGTATTCCCTCACTAATAACAACCAAAAATTTTACCCCTGCATCAACAGCATCCTTTACTGCTGCTAAACAAAATCTTGCCGGAACAAAAATTACAGAAGACTTTGATCCTGTCTCTTGAACAGCATCAGAACAATTGCCAAAAACGGGCAGATCTAAATGAGTTGTGTTTTCCTTTCCAGGGGTAACTCCAGCAACAACCTTTGTTCCATAACTTATCATGTTTTTTGTATGAAAGGTACCTTCTCTTCCTGTCATGCCCTGGACTATTACTTTTGTATTTCTTTTTAACCAAATGCTCATCTTATTGACCACCTAACCTAACAGCGCTCTCCGCGGCTTCATCCATAACATCCGTAACACTCAGGTCTGTCTCGTTCTTTAAAATTTCTAAGCCCTCTTCAGACCTTGTTCCAGTTAGCCTTATGACTATAGGAACTCTTGGCGGTGCCTCGTTAACAACATCGGCTATCCCTCTTGCAACCTCGTCGCCTCTAGTTATTCCCCCAAAAACATTAATAAATATAGATTTAACTTTGGGATTACCCTCCACAAGCTTCAATGCATTTCTGACAACTTCGGCCTTGGCTCCTCCACCTATATCTAAAAAGTTAGCAGGATCCCCTCCAGCATTCTTGACAGCATCCATGGTTGCCATAACCAACCCTGCACCATTTCCAACAATGCCAATATCTCCATCTAGATGAACATAGGAGAAACCTTGGCTTTTTGCCAACTGCTCTCTACTTTCTTCTTTTTTTGGATCTAAATTAAATAAATTAGATTGTCTAAATTCAGCAGTATCATCAACTGTCATTTTGCAATCTAAAATAATAATTTCATCCTCCTCGGTAAGGACAAGAGGGTTTACTTCAAGGAGCGTTAAATCTTTATCTACAACAAGGCGATAAGAAGAATCAATAATCTTTACAACCTCATCAACATACTTGCTTTTCAAACCAGAACCCAATAATTCTTTCTCAAGTTTTAAAATTTCTATATCCTTTAAGGGGTTAATTGGCATTTTGATAACTTTTTCTGGAGACTCATGAGCTACCTGCTCTATGTCAACACCGCCTTCAATAGAAAAAATAAGGGTCATTGCTCTGTTGGATCTGTCAAAAGTGATACTCATGTACCACTCATCCTTTATATCCACAGCCTTTGAAACTAGCAATTCTTCAACCTTGTGACCCTTGATGTCCATGCCCAGTATGTTTTTAGATATTTGAAGAGCTTCATCCTTGTTAAATGCAAGCTTGACACCTCCAGCCTTTCCCCTTCCGCCTATAAGGACCTGTGCCTTAATAACTATAGGAAAACCGATTTCGCAACCATAAGAAACAACAGCATTTGGATCTGAGGTAACCAAACCCAATGCAACATTTTCAAACCTTTCTGCTAAAACCTGCTTTCCCTGATATTCTTTAAAATCCATTACATTCTTTCAATAATAGAATCCCCAAATCCTGAGCAACTTATCGGATCAATATTGCCTATAAGTCTAGCAAAATCATAAGTTACCTGTTTGTCAACAATTGAACCCTCTATTCCTTTGACTATAAGATCAGCTGCTTCATTCCATCCAAGATGCCTCAGCATTAATTCTCCAGACAAGATAACCGAGCCCGGATTTACTTTGTCTTGTCCTGCATACTTAGGAGCTGTTCCATGAGTTGCCTCAAAAATCGCATGTCCAGAAAGATAATTTAAATTACCGCCAGGAGCAATACCGATACCACCAACCTGTGCAGCTAACGCATCTGAAATGTAATCTCCATTCAAGTTAAGCGTTGCAATAACATCATATTCATCTGGCCTAGTAAGTATCTGTTGCAAAAATGCATCTGCAATAACATCTTTTACAATCTCGCCTGAAGGAAAAATTCTCCAAGGCCCTTCTTCTAAAACTTGAGCCCCCAGGCTGTCCGCAACCTCATAACCCCAATCCCTAAAAGCACCTTCTGTAAACTTCATTATGTTGCCTTTGTGTACAAGAGTTAAATTTTTTCTTTTGTTTTTAAACATGTAATCAAAAGCGGAAGAAACCAATCTTGATGTTCCTTCCTTAGAAACGGGCTTAATACCTATTCCACAAGAGTTAGGAAATCTTATCTTCTTGTATTTTTCTGGAAACTCAGAAGACATCCAGTCTAAGAATTTTTTTGTATCTTCCGAATCGAAAGAATATTCGATTCCTGCATAGATGTCCTCAGTGTTTTCTCTAAAAATAACCATATTTATTTTATGTGGATCTTTAACGGGACTTGGAACACCTTTAAACCACCTTACAGGCCTCAAGCAAACATAAAGGTCTAAAATCTGCCTTAAGGCGACATTGAGACTCCTCATGCCTCCGCCAACAGGAGTTGTCAAAGGTCCCTTTATCCCTATAAGGTAATCTTGAAATATTTCAATAGTTTTATCAGGAAGCCACTCACCGGTTTCTTTAAACGCTTTTTCTCCAGCAAGAACTTCAAGCCATTCAATTTTCCTACTGCCAGAATAAGCCTTCTCTACAGCTGCATCAAAAACCCTAACACTGGCATTCCAAATATCTGGGCCTATTCCATCCCCTTCAATAAAAGGAATCGTTGGGTTGTCTGGAACATTCAAGCTTCCATTTTCCATTTTAATTTTTGTCACAATACCTCCAAGTCGAACCAGAACCTTTTTCCTGCCTTTATTGTTCCTTTGAATTTTGGCTTAATAAGAAACTGCCAATCACTGATTCTATCCTCGTTAAGCTTAACCCCTCCACCAACAATCAACCTTTTAACTTCTCCTTTGCTTTTGAATTTTCCCGTAGCATAAACAACCTCCAACAATCCAACATCTCCTGAATAGCTAAACAACTCCCTTTGTTTTGGGGTTATCTTCTTTTGTACAGTTTTTTCAAAATGCTCTTGAGCAAGTTTTGCAGATTTTTCCCCTTTTAAAAAGGTTGTTATATTTAACGCTAAAATTTTCTTTGCCTTCATGGGATGCATTTTTAAAATTTCAGAAATCTCTTTCTCGTCGACATCAGTCAACAAATAAAAATAATTCCTCATCGGCTTATCTGGGAGGCTCATCAGCTTTCCATACATGTTTTTCGAATCCTCTTCAAGGGATATGTCATTCTGATAGGACTTGCTCATCTTCTTCTTGCCATCAAGACCGACCAGAAGAGGCACTGTGAGAACTATTTCAGGATCTTGATTGTTTTCCTTCATGGCCTGCCTTGTTGTCATGAAGTTTGGAATCTGATCCGTTCCACCCATCTCAACATCAGGATACATAACCACAGAATCATGGGCTTGAAAAATTGGGTAAAGAATTTCATGAACCCTTATGCTCTCACCCCTTTCAAGCCTTCCCCTGAAATCATCCCTTTCGATAATTCTGTTTAGGCTTCTAGACTGGCATATCTTCAATATTTCAACAGCTGACAGTTTTCCAAGCCAGTCATTGTTGTTCAAAAAATCTGTACTTTTTGGATCAAGGACCAGGAGGGCTTGCTCTTTGTATCTTTTTGTATTTTTTTTAATTTGCTCAAAAGTCAAAACAGGCCTTGTTGTCTTTTTGCCACTTGGGTCACCCACCAGAGCCGTAAAACTTCCAATTACTATCTGAACTTTATGACCAAGATCCTGGAATCTTCTTAAAATTTTCAAAATAACCATATGACCCAAGTGAAGCTCTGGAGATGTAGGGTCAACTCCGAGCTTCACTTTTAATTGTTTTTTCTTGGATAACCTATCTGTTAACTCTTTCTTGCTAACAATAGTTTCAGTTCCCCTTAATAAAAATTCGATTATTTCGTTTTCTTTCATATTCAAAACTAAATTATAGAAAGTAATAAATAAAATCTATTGAAAGAATTATGAGAATAAGGATGTTATTAAAAATAATTAGGGCTTTTTTAAGAACTCTTGTTTCAATTTCTTTAATTTTCATTGCATATGTGTCACTTTCAGTGAGAAAAGAAATGGGTGATGTCAAAGAAAGGCTTTCACAAATACCTTCCTCTCCAATTTATCTAGACAGGTATGGAAATGAAATTTATTATCAGGATGGCTTTAAGAAATTCAAATTCGAAAACTCAAAAACAGGCCTGTATGAGCTAGATGAACAAATTGAAACCAGTAAAAAAACACTTATCCTAGCAACTCTTGCAGCTGAAGACAAAAGGTTTTTTAGCCATGGAGGAGTTGATGCATCAGCAATAATAAGAGCTTTTTTAAACAATCGTAAAAATAAAAAAATTGTAGAAGGTGGATCAACAATAACTCAACAACTTGCAAGAATAGCCTTTAAAGATGTTGTTGGAAAAGAAAAAACTTACACAAGAAAACTGAGAGAGGTTATTGCATCGATCCTTATAGAAAAAACATTAACAAAAGAAGAAATTCTAGAAAATTGGTACACTTGGATAAACTTTTCCCCTTCTAATCCAGGAATAATAAATGCATCTGAATCACTTTTTTCAAAAAAACCCTGGGAGCTAAAAACAGCTCAAATCGCATTACTTGTTGGCCTAGCACAATCTCCAATAAAGTATGACCCCTTAACCTATATGGAGAATGCAAATAAAAGAAAAGAAGTTGTTTTAAAAAGGATGCTTGATTTAAGTTTCATATCAAAAAAAGAATATGAATTTGAACTATCAGAACCACTAAACTTAAAACCCCTTGAACAAACTTTTTATGCAACGGGATTTATAAACTCACTGAAAAAAAATTCAAAAACAGACACTGAAGAATCCCCAATAGTTAATACAACCCTTGATAAAGACCTTCAAAATAACGCCTATGCGACTATTTGTTTTTTCACAAAAAGAATAATGAAAAATGAAAATAAAGAAGATTTTGGAGACTTTGAAGGAATTGCCCTTATCTCAATTGACCCAAAAACTGGATCTGTGAGGTCTTTTGTGACATCTCAGCATGAAATCAGCAATTACTCAAAAAGCAGTGATGAAACTGACTGTCTTGAAGAGGGGAACCTGGCATCAAGAGGTGATTGGTATGATTTTTCAGAATCTTACAGAAGTCCTGGATCATCAATAAAACCTTTTATATTTGCTGTTGGGATCGAAAATCAAATAGATATAAATGAAAAAGTTTCAGACAAAGAA
The DNA here is from genome assembly GCA_964517115.1 of uncultured bacterium. Taxonomy (GTDB): domain Bacteria; phylum UBP7; class UBA6624; order UBA6624; family UBA6624; genus UBA6624. Next base: position 27,862 of record CAZFBE010000004.1, on the reverse strand, counting down.
GCCCTTTTCTGGAATAGTGAAGATTCAAGCATTTATTCACCAGAAAATCACGATGAAAAATATCTAAAGATATCAAATTGGGTAAACATCTTTGCAAATTCATCAAACATTCCTTTTGTACACTTGCTCGATAAAATCGGGAATGAAGAGATGTCTGAATACTGGAATAAAATGAATTTCAAAAACCCTTGGGGAAACTACCTTTCCAGCGCACTTGGAACAACAGAGACAAGTTTGATAGAGCTAACAAGTTTATTTGCAACTTTTTCATCCTATGGCAATAAAAAATCTTTACGATGGCTTGATTCAACGAGTTCCGAAACGGGCGAAATATTATTCAAAAATAATATAAATTCAAAAAAAATATTCGAGGCAAACACAACAAAAAAATTAATTTACGTCTTAGGAAAAGCTCTTGAGTCTGAAATTAGTACAGCAAAAAATTCAATCGCCTGCGAGGGCCTAGAAAACGAAATACCTGCTATAGCTGGAGAGTGCCTGCAAGAGTGGATTTTTAAATCGAATGAATCTATTGGAGTCAAGAAATATTCGATATTTGGCAAAAGCGGAACTAGCCAAAACAACAGAGATGGATGGTTTATTGGCTGCATTCCTGAATTATGTACAGGAATCTGGATAGGCACAAAAAATGGAGAAGGCAATCTGAGTGGAGGAGGTTACCCTTCCCTAGCTTTCAATATGTTTATGAGGCTATCTGCTCAAAACCTTTCCTGGAACAGTTTTGAAGCCCCAAATAATTTTGAATTTGAACCAAAAAGCCTTTTTACTAATTAAACTATCCTTAATGAAGACAAAAAGAACTGGAAGAAACAAAATATACAGCTCAATATTAATAGG
>CAZFBE010000004.1:0-26904 GCA_964517115.1 uncultured bacterium | reverse complement strand
TAATGAAGACAAAAAGAACTGGAAGAAACAAAATATACAGCTCAATATTAATAGGTTCCGGAAAAGGAGGCGTAGGAAAATCCATGATTTCTGCGAATGTTGCCTTGGGGCTTTCTAAAGAAGGCTTGAAAGTTGGCCTTCTTGATGCTGACATATATGGACCTAGCCAATCTCACTTTTTTAATCTTCCAGAAAGAACTGGGGCTAGTTCCGAAGGAGGAATAATCCCTCATGAAAAGCATGGAATAAAAATACTATCTATGGGATCCATTGTCGACAAAAGCAAACCTCTGATATGGAGAGGCCCTGTAGTTCATAGGGCTTTAGAGCAACTAACTAATGATGTTGAATGGGGTGAAATTGACGTTCTCGTAGCAGATATACCTCCTGGAACAGGAGATCCATTGATATCCCTAACAAACATACTAAAGCCTTCAGGAAGTGTTCTTGTAACAACTCCACAAAATACATCTATAAATGATGCCTTGAGATCAAAAGGTGCTTTTGATAAATTGAAATGTGAAATAATTGGTATTGTTGCAAATATGAATGGATATTTTGACGAAAGCCAAAATAAAATATTACCGCTTTTTCCAAGTGAATTAAAAAAATTCGTTGGTGCAGAAGAATTGAAACTCTTAGCTGAAATACCTTTTGACCCAAAGATAGCCGAAAGTTGTGAATCTGGCAAGCCCTATCTTTCACAAATCAAGAATCAAAAACAAGAAAATTGGCAAAACCTAATAAGTGAAATTCACAGATTCCTGATAAAAAAAATAGAAAAAAATAAAAAATACAACAGAATTGGAAAATTGAAAATTATTGATTAAAAATAATAATAAATAATTGTCCAGCAAGCAACAGCCCCAGTTATGAAAGTCATAGGGACTCCCACCTTTATGAAATCTTTAAACTTATATTGTCCTAAACTAAATACAAGCGTATTTGTTTGATATCCAATTGGAGTTGCAAAAGATGCTGATGCAGCTATCGCTACAGCAATCATGAAAGGATAAGGGTCCCATCCCACAGATGTGCAAAGAGTTAACACCAAAGGAACAAAAGTTATTGCTGTTGCAGCATTTGACAAAAAGCTTGTAGCTATAGCAACGAGCAAATATACCAACATCAAGGCAGAGCCTTGTGAAATGCTTTGAAGAGGTTCTTGAAGGGCTTGAGCTAAATTGTGGAAAACACCCTTTTCGTACATTGCATTACTCCAAGCCAAAAGACCGACAAGCAAGACAATGACCTTGTGGTCAACAGCTTCGATTGCTTCTTCGATTTTTATAGTGTTAAAAATAAGCATAGCACCGACAACTGAAATCGAAACAAACTCAAGAGAAAACCCTTGATAAACAAGAAAGACGAAAGCCAGCAAAGCTAATATTGCTATATTTGCATGCTTCCTGTGAAAAAAATTATATTTGTTCTTGGATACTAAAACAAGATCAGAATAAGGTTCATTTATTTTTTCAAAACTTGCCGAAGTCCCATGAAGCAAAAGTGTATCTCCGATTCTGAGCTTGTATTTTGGCAAAGACCCTTTAACTGGCTTTGAACCATGTCTTATGCTTAAAACAGCAAGACCAAAATGATCCCTAAATGAAAGTTCCCCAATTGTCCTTCCAGCCATTTGAGAACCAGGAACAACCAATGCCTGCCCTAACTTTAAACCCTCTTCTTCTGCAGACTGAAGCTCTTCCTCCGCTCCAATCATCTGAATTTCATACTTTTCCGAAAGATATCCGCATTTATCTGGACTTACCCTTACCAAAAACTCATCCCCCTCAGCAAACAAAGTATCTCCAAGGAACCGTCTCATAACCATATGGTGGTCCTTTCTATGTATTTCAATCAATTCAACTTCTTTTTCAAACAAGAATCCAGAATTTTCAATATTTTTCCCCACCAAGCTTGAATTTTCCTGAATGCGAAAAGCAACCATGAAACTATTTAATTCATACCCCTCAGCCAGATTTTCACGAATATGCTTGTCTGGAAGCAATTTTCTCCCAAAAAAAGTCAGCCATAAACCCCCAGCAACAGCAGCTGCAAAAGCAGGAACGAAAAATGAAAACATTTCTATTTGCTTGAAATTCAAACCATTTTCTTTGATTAGTTCAGAATAAGATTGAGCAACAAGCAGGTTTGTAGATGTCCCTATGAGGGTCATTGCCCCTCCTAATATTGCAACATAAGATATCGGTATTAATAACTTACTTGTAGATATGCCACTTCGTCTTCCAAGTTCTAATGCAACAGGAATCAAAATAATAACAACAGCAGTATTGTTAAGGAACATTGAAAGAATTGCAATTACAAAAAAGAAGAAACCTACACGAAGCCTTGTTTTCTTTTTTGACTCTCCTTCATTCCCAACTAAGAATCTTCCAATAAGGTTAAAAGCCCCGCTCTTCTGTATTGCGAAGCCAAGAATATAGAGCGCAGAAATAGTAACCACCGCTGGATCTACGATTATCGAAAGCCCTTGAGAGGGGGATAGAGAGCCAAAGGCAATCAGGAAAAGCCAAAGTGCAGCGCCAATCCTCTCGTATTCAAAAACATCAAAAACCAAAAGAATAATTGCTAAAAGACCCAGAAGAATAGAAATATCCATTATCTTTTTAAGGACAAACCCTTGAAATCATTCCTGTTTAAAAGCTTGTGGAAATCAGAATTATTAATAAGCTCGGATGCAATATTGTTTCTAGAAGAAACAACCTCAACAACCTGGCCTACTTCTTTTAAATGTCTTACCAAATGTACAAAATCAGCATCACCAGAAACAAGTATTTGAATATCTGAAATTTTTCTATTTGCATCCTTTATCATGTCAACAGCAATCTGAACATCAACACCCTTCTCCTTCAGTTCTGTTGCATCCTCTATCAAAAACCTTCTTAGAGAAGATTCAAGGTTAACAAGTTTTATTAAAGCCTCCTTCGACAAAGACTTGTCCTCACAAGCTTTTTTGATTTCATTCAACAAGTCTTTTGGAACTTTTTTTGTTTCAAGTTTCAATTTTCCAACTTTAACCTCCAACCTCTCTTGCCTGTTTATAAACTCTACGAATTTTGACTTTCTCTCATAGGCAATAGGGTCTAGGTTTTTATCAGGAAGAGCAACATAGTAATAAGCTCTAAGAAGTGTTCTTTTTGGTCCAATTATTTTCTGAACCAATTTTTTTACATCAATTCTAGAAACACCATAATCCATATGTGATCTGTATAAATTATGAGCATCAATATAAACAATTACTTTTTCCAAAACAAAAACCCCGGCTAAATTCTATATTTTGTTTGCTGTTTTATGAACAAACTGAAAAAACTATAGATATAGAATTAAGTATAGAGATGAATAACCTGTATGGAAAAGAAACAGAACTTGCAATAAAAAACTTCAGAATATCATCTCAAAAAATTTCTCCACACGTTATTTCGTCAATAGCCCTTATAAAGTCATCAATGGCTCAATCCAATAGTTCCTTGGGCTTGTTGGATGAAAAAAAATCCCAAGCCATTCAAAAAGCTAGCCAAGAGGTGATTGATGGAAAGTGGATCAATCAATTTCCTATAGATGTTTTTCAAACAGGATCGGGAACAAGCACTCATATGAATGCAAACGAGGTGATAGCAAAGCGAAGTTCGGAAATAGCAAATTTGAAAATAGACCCACATGATGATTTGAACATAGGACAATCATCGAATGATGTAATCCCCTCAGCAATACAGATATCAACTGCATTAGCTATAAAAAACCACCTTGTACCCTCTATAAAAAAACTCATAAACGAAACAAATTCCCTAGCAAAAAAATCTAAAGGCCTGATAAAAACAGGAAGAACACACCTGATGGATGCTCTGCCTATAAAAGTTGAAGACGAAATCAATGCATGGAAATACGGATTGGAAAACTGTTTAGATGAAATTGTTGAATCAATAGAAAAATTATCAAAATTACCCCTCGGGGGAACAGCAGTTGGATCAGGCGCCAACTCATCGAAAGAGTCTACAAAAACCTGTTTAGAGATAATGTCAAAAAAAACATCCTTAAATTTAGAACAAATCAAAACACCTTTCTTGGGGATGTCTATCCCTTTGCCGTTATTGATGACCTCTTCTCGCTTAAAAAACCTTTCAGCATGCCTTTATAAAATATCCAATGACCTAAGGTGGATGAATTCTGGCCCTCTTTCAGGAATATCTGAAATAAAGTTACCAAAACTTCAACCTGGATCCTCAATAATGCCTGGGAAAGTCAATCCTGTCATCCCTGAGGCAGTTTGTCAAGCATGCCTCCAGGTCCAAGGAAATGACAATGTTGTAACAAATGCAGTCTCTTCGGGATCTTTTCAACTAAATGTAACTTATCCACTCATTTCAAAAAACATTTTTGAATCAATTGAACTTCTTTCAAACTCAATGATATCCCTTTCGGAAAAAGGGATGAGGGATATTGAGTTCAACGAAGATCTTATGAATGAAAGACTATGGAAAAACCCCATACTAGTAACTGCACTAAACTCAATAATTGGATATGGGAAAGCATCCGAGATAGCAAAAAAAGCTTATGATGAAAAAAGAAACATCATTGATGTTGCATTAGAAATGACAAACTTAAGCAAAGACGAACTCAAAAAGGCAATGGATCCAAAAAAACTTTCTGAATAATGAAATATATACAGAAAGCATTTGAGAAATTTTTAGATTTAGACTGTTTCCTTCCAATATGGCTAGTAGCCTTTATACCATCTCTAATTTTTTATCTAAAAACAGGGGTTCATGGATTTATGCCTGAAAAGGAACAAGAGTTGCTTATGGCGAAATTGCCTGTAGAAGTCTGGGTGAGCCCCCCAATCCTATTTTGCATATTTTTCACCCTGGTTGGCACTGTGCTATCAGCTCAAATAGCCTTAAGAAAAGCAAAAGGAGAAGAATCAGTTCCATTTTTAGAAAACTTCAATGAAACTTTTAATATTATTGGACCATGGTTACTTACAGGATTGCTCTACATGATAACCCTCATACCAATGGTAATATTGCTTGTAGTAACTGTTGGTTTTTTTACACCTGTACTAATTTGGTTTGGTGTTGCAACGTCTCTCTGGGCGTATGTGGTTGTAAATGAAAAATCTGCAGGATGGACCCCTATAGCGACAAGCATTGGCTTGGTGAAAGGCAAATGGTGGAGTTTTTTTGGAATATTGATCTTGGTGGGGATAATGACCGCACTAGGAAGTGGGCTCCTTTACTCAATTGGAGAACTTGTAAATACAGCTCTAGGAATAGCCCTGGGGATGGCATTAGCACCAATCCAAATCCTTACAATGTCTTTTGTTTACCTTGCGCTTTCAAAGAACAAAGAAAGTTTAAAAACCTTCCAATAAGTTTGAATAGCTTGTCGTTGGGAGATTCTCCATTCCAGAAGACCTAAAATCAACACAATGACAATCCAGTTGAAAAAAATCCTTGGATATATCCATTATCTCAGTCTTGACCGATTCAAAACTCTTTTTTACATTTAGGTTTTTTAAATTTGTCACGTAGTCTTCATGTTTCAATCCTGGGCGATCAGGAGGGATTGGAAGGTATCTCACTATTCTTTCAACAGGAGTCTCTATCATCAATGTTGAATGCCAAAGAAGAGCAGAACCTCTTCTTGCTTGAGCAGTTCCAGAAACCTTCTTAAAGTCTCCTCCGTTTGAAGCCAAGATATCACTAATTCTTCCCGTAGAACTGCTTAAGCCATTCTTGTTTAAAAATCTTTGGATAATGACAGAAAGCCATTCAAAGGATTTTTTTGGATCGAGAGGCAAGTTCCATTTTTTCCTATCCAGCGCTATTGCTATATTCAAGTTGCCAAAATCATGAAAAACAGCACCTCCTCCACTAAACCTCCTGTAAACACCGACTTCATCCTCAATACATTTTTCAATATTGCAAACTTCTTCGATATCCTGTGATTTACCAACTATGACAGAATCCCTACCCCTCCAGAACCTTAACCAAACATTGTCTGGATTTGATTTCACATCTTCAAGAAGGCATTCCTCTATGCTTAGGTCAATTTTTGGATCTTCTGCCGAATAGTCCAAGCAATTAATCTTCAATGTCAAAACTCTCTACTGGAGGGCATGTGCAAATGAAATTTCTATCCCCAAACGTTTCGTCAATCCTTGAAACAGAAGGATAGAATTTTCTTTCCCTAACCCATTCAAGAGGATAAAAAGCTTTTTCTCTATTGTAGGAATATTCCCAATTCTCGCTTGCAATCATTTGCGCTGTATGTGGAGCATTCTTCAGGACATTGTTGTCTTTTGGATAATCTCCATTTTCAACTTCGTCAATTTCCTTCTTTATTGAAATCAAAGCTTCTGCAAACCTGTCCAGTTCATCCTTGTCTTCACTTTCGGTAGGTTCAATCATGATGGTCCCTGGAACAGGGAAAGAAACTGTGGGGGCATGAAAACCGTAGTCCATCAATCTTTTTGCAACATCAGTAACAGTAATTCCTGTTCTGGACTCAATTTCTCTCAAATCTAAAATAAACTCATGAGCAACACTTCCAGTTACATCTTTGTAGAGAACCTGATAACTAGCCTCAAGCCTATCCATTAAATAATTTGCATTCAGTATTGCAATTTCAGTAGCTTTTTTCAAGCCATCAAAACCCATCATCTTTATGTATAAATAAGGTATACACAAAATAGACGCACTGCCCCAAGGGGCCGAAGAAACCTGCTTGCCATCAAATCCCGTATCAACAATAGAATGGCCGGGCAAATGCTCTTTAAGATGCTCTGCGACACATATTGGACCAATTCCAGGACCCCCTCCTCCATGAGGAATGCAAAAGGTTTTGTGAAGGTTTAGATGACAAACGTCCATGCCATAATCACCAGGCCTACATAAACCTACTTGTGCATTCATATTTGCACCATCCATGTAAATCTGACCACCTGCATTGTGGACCAAATCAGCAATCTCTCTAATCTTGTCTTCAAAAACACCGTGAGTTGAAGGATATGTAATCATTAATGCTCCAATGCGATCTGAATAATCCTGGCATTTTTTCTTGAGGTCTTTAAAGTTTACATTTCCATGCTTATCACAGTCAATAACTTTCACTTTAAAACCAGCCATAACAGCACTTGCAGGATTTGTTCCATGTGCAGAATTTGGAATAAGGCAAATATCCCTATGCCCCTCACCCCTTTTCAAATGGTAATCTCTTATACAAAGAAGCCCTGCATATTCTCCCTGAGAACCAGCATTCGGCTGTAGAGAGCAGCCTTCAAAACCGGTTATCTCGCACAAAAAAGATTCAAGAGAGGATATAAGATGTTGGTAGCCTTTTGTTTGGCCTGCAGGAGAAAAAGGATGAATTCCTCCGTTTTTAGGCCATGAAACAGGATACATACATGTTGAAGGATTTAACTTCATTGTGCAAGAGCCTAAAGGAATCATTGAAGAAGTTAGGCTTAAATCTTTGTTTTCGAGAGACTTTAAATATCTAAGCATCTTGTGTTCACTGTGAAAATTATTGAAAACTGGATTAGTTAAAAATAAAGTAGACCTTTTTTTAAAAGAATTGTTTTTAGGATTTGAAAAACTGTCAATTTCAAAAATTCCCAAGAGTGTGTCCACGTCATCTTTCGTTGTAAGCTCGTCAAAAGAAACCCCAACAAAAGATTTGTCAAACTTTCTAATGTTTATCTTTTTCTCTAATGCTTTTTTATAGATTTCATCAGCATTGCAGGGAATTTTTATTGTGTCAAAAAAAGTAGAATTTTCAGGTTTTATTCCCGAAGAAACAAGAGAACAATAAAAATCATTCATCAAGCTGTTTATCCTTGTCGAGATCCTCTTTAAGCCTTCTGGGCCATGATACATCGCATAAGCAGCAGAAATAACAGCGAGAAGAACCTGGCTTGTACAAATATTGCTAGTAGCTCTTTCTCTTCTTATATGCTGCTCTCTGCTTTGAAGCGAAAGGCGGTAAGCTGGATTGCCTTGACTGTCAACAGAAAGCCCTACAACCCTTCCGGGTATCTTCCTTTTGTATTTACCCTTAGTTGCAAAAAATGCAGCATGTGGTCCACCAAACCCCAAAGGAACCCCTAGTCTCTGAGCACTGCCAATAGCTATATCTGCTCCAAGATGCCCAGGAGATTCAATAAGGGTCAGTGCCATTAAATCTGTAGCAATGGTAACAATAACATTTCTCTGCTGAGCTTCTTTTATAAGCAAAGAGCAACCCCCTAAGATTTTCCCATCAGTATCCGGTGTCTGTAAAATCAAACCAAAAACATCATCAGAAAACATACCCTTTGAGGAAGGAGAATCAAATATCTCGATTAACACCCCTAAAGGTTCCGCTCTTGTTTTTAAAACCTCTATAGTTTGTGGGTGACATCTTGAATGAACTAGATATTTGTTCTTGTTTCTTTTCCTTTGCAGGTTGAAACTCATAATCATCGCTTCAGCTGCTGCAGTTGATTCATCAAGTAATGAAGAATTTGAAACCTCAAGTCCAGTTAGATCAGAAACCATTGTTTGAAAATTAAAAAGCATTTCCAACCTTCCTTGAGATATCTCCGCCTGATAAGGCGTGTATTGTGTATACCATCCAGGATTCTCTAATATATTTCTTTTTATGAGATTGGGCAATATCGTGGAAGAGTAACCCATTCCAATAAAAGATTTGAAAATCTTGTTTTTGTCTAGTATTGCCTTAATCAAAACCTCAGCATCATGCTCGCTCAAAGCTTTTTCAAGATTTAATTTTTCATTAAAAAATATTGAACTAGGAATAATCTTTTTAGACAAAGATTCAGTCGAAGAAAATCCGAGCTTCTTAAGCATTGAAGCTTCTTGAGGCCCTGTTATGCCAATATGCCTTTTAGAGAAAGTCATCTAATGGTCTTCTTTTTTATGCTCCTCATAATCAGAACTGCTCATCAATCCTTCCTCATCACCACAAGCTGAAAAAGAAACAAGCCATCCATCATTTTCTGCAGAAGAATTCACAATAGAGGGATCCCCCTCAAGAAGATCGTTAATATCAGAGATTGTTCCGGAGATTGGAGAATAAACAACCTCACTAGTTTTAACACTGTCTATTTCTGCAATTTCATCTCCAACAGAAACATCATCACCCTCCTCAACTAAAATTTCAATATAGGTTAAATCTCCTAAAGATTTTTGAGCATAATCTGTTATACCAACTTTTTTTAAAGTTGGATCAAACCATTCATGTGTTTTTGAATAAAGCATAAATTATCTCCTATAAAAAGGCTTTTCGCACAACTTAGCAATCTTAAACCTTTTTCCCTTTTTAATTACAAGATCTTTGTTTTTTTTATCAAAATTTTCTAATAATGCTAATGCTATAGGCTTCTCTAGGGTTGGAGAAAAAAGGCCACTTGTAATCTTCCCGACCAAAGAGTCCTTTAAATAAACCTCAGCTCCTTCTCTAACTGGAACTTCTGGAAAAAGAGCAACTATCTCTCTTTTTGGATTTTTTTCTTTATAGGAAAGAAGATTATCTCTACCTACAAAATCACCTTTTTCAAGCTTTACAGCCCAACCCAACCCAGCTTCTAAAGGATTGATGTCTGGAGAAATCTCATGGCCATGAAGCGGGTAGCAAACTTCGAGCCTAAGTGCATCTCTTGCGCCTAGGCCAATTGGACTAACGCCCATGTCTGTAAATTGTTCGTACAAAACTGAAGCTTCCATGGGCCTGACAAATATTTCAAAACCATCTTCTCCCGTGTATCCAGTTCTGGCAATCTCTACTTTAACTTCATTAATTTCAGTTTTTCTTAATTCAAACCTTTTTAATTTAGAGATGTCAGAACAAAAATTTCCTAAAATACCCTCGCTTTCTGGCCCCTGGATTGCAATCAATCCCCAATCATCACTCTCGTCTCTAAAAGTTACATCTGAAGCTAAATTTTTGCAAATCCAATCTTTGTCTTCTTTCACATTTGAAGCATTAACAACAAGCCTCCACTCATCAAGACCTACCCTATAAACAATAAGGTCATCTATAACTCCTCCTGAAGGGTTTAGCATTAGGTTATATTGGGCTTTATTTAGTTCTACTTTTGAAAGATCATTTGTCAAAAGATTTTGCAAAAAATCCAAAGACCCTTTTCCTGAAATTAAAAATTCCCCCATGTGGCTAACATCAAAAATGCCTGCCCTTTGCCTAACAGCCATTACCTCTTTCTTTATCCCCTCTGGAAACCACAGTGGCATCTCCCATTTTCCAAAAGGTCCGAACTTCCCCCCCAACCTTGACTGAATGTTAAATAAAGGGGTTCTTTTTAGCATAGATTAATTCTAAACATTTACTCTAGGATAAAGATATGAAAAAAGTGAAATGTGCTTTAGTTCATGGCTCTGGAATGAATAAAATCACATGGAAGCCTTTAATTCAGCATTTTCCAAAAAACTGGACAATATTAACACCAAACCTTCCAGGACATGGAGAAGAAAACCCTGAGCCAAATAACCTCTATGGTCTTAGCATTTGGATGAAGAGATACATAAAAAAAGAAAAACCTGACATCGTTGCGGGTTGGTCAATGGGGTCTTTCCTTCTCCAAAACACAATAAATGAGTATGGGGCTATGGGCATAAAGGTTGCCTCTCTCATAAATGGATCCCCTTCAGAAAAACCTTCATCAACATCAAAAGAAGTTCTTAGAAAGAGGATAGAAAATTACTTCAATGACCCCATAAGGCATATAACCCCTACACTGAATGAAATGAAAAGATTCTGGGAAAAAAAAGAAATTGATTTAATTGCTGAGTCGTGCAGAAAAACAGACAAAGAACTTTTAACAAACCTGAGATGGGATATGTTTGATATTAGATTTGGAGAAAAAATAAAAAAATTTCCAATCCCAATCCTTTTGATGCATGGAATTTATGACAAAATAAATCCAATAAGCCAAGCTGAATGGGTTAAAGAAAACTCTAAAAAAAGCTGCTTGTATAAATTTAAGTCAAGGCATGCCCCCTTTACAAAAGATCCAAAAGATTTTGTAGAAAAGATGGTTGAAGGCTACAGTATTTTAGTTTGAAGTTTCTTTGGTTAAAAAAAATGTCTCTATTATCCAGGCAGAAAGATCAACCTCTCCTTTCTTTTTTGAAGTCCTATGATTTCCAGGATCCCAATGGTGGTTGTTATGTAGGCCAAAGGAGAAAAATGTCAAAAAATGAACAAGCCAATTATTTTTAGAATGACAATTTTTTCCAGTTTTGTAATTTTCATAACCGTAAACATGACAAATAACATTTACAAAAGCCATCTGCATATCTACAATTGCTGAAGGAATGAGCATCCCGAAAAAAACCCACTCAACTCCAAAGAACTTCCAAATTAAGAAAATATAAACAAAAACAATTGGGAAATAATACGCATGAGTAATCTGGTAGGTTTTATCTGAAATCAAACCCCTAAAATACTTCTTATTCTCAGAAGGCACAAATTCATATGCAGGATGTAAATAAAACCAAACCTTCCACCAAGGGATATTATGCGGAGAATGAGGGTCCTCCTCTCCGTCGCACTCTGCATGGTGCTTTCTGTGAACAACTGCCCAGTGAAGAGGGCTCCCACTCATGCATGGTATTGAAAAGAAAAGCAAAAAAAGTCTCTTTAGGTAAGATGTTTTAAAAGACCTATGAGCATCATATCTATGTAAACCTATATCAGTTCCGAAAACAATCATGAAAAAACAAACCAACAAAGAGACAAGCCAAAAAACAATTGAATCCTGAGGTTCTTTCAAGGAGTAAAAAATTCCAACAAAAATAAACAAAGGCTTAATTATGATTAAAAATCTCATCAGGGATGGGTATGAGTTTTCTAAATAGTCGCTATAAAAAGATTTTACTTTTTGAGACATTTTTATTTTTTAACCGAAAGTTTCAAGCCGCTCTTGTGAGAAGTGTTTTTGAAAAACTTCAAGAAAAACCTGCTGAAATCCCTGATTGCATCTTTTTCAAAAGCAATAAAAGTTCTGATATACATATCTCTTATATGTGGATATTTGTTTCCCCACTTCAAGAACATATCCACAAGTTTTGGCTTGTAGTAAAGCTGAGCCCATCCTTGAATATGGAAAAGAACGTCCTGAAATTCTTCCTTGTATTTTTCATGGTATTCTTTTTCTAGATAATCCTCGGAAAGATCTCCTTCACTTAAACCCTTCATGACTGCGTCAGCAAGAATAACTCCAGAACCATGAACAACATGAAGTCCTGCAGAGAAAACTGGATCAACGAATCCGAGCGTATCTCCAATCAATACCCAACCATCTCCAACAGCCTTTGAAGACTTAGCATGAAAGTTGGAAAGCAAAGCAGAATCCTTTGAAGCTTGGTCTATTTTATTTTTAACAGCCTCAAAACCAGTTATCCTTGTTGCATTAGCTATTCTTTTTTTAACAAAAGGATGCTTTGAAACCCATTTTTCATAAAAAGCTTCTGGATCTTTAGAGTACTCATCCCAATGTATATTTTTATCAGCAACTATCCCTATTGAAGCTTTTGGGTCTTTTAGCGGAGCCCACCAATACCACAGATTGTTTTCAGTAAACAAAAGCCTCACATCTCCGGCATGTCTCCCTTCATCCCTTTTGCAACCTTCCCAATGAGCAAAACATGAAAAAGAATGAAGCTCTTCAATTTCCATTCTTAAATTAAGTTTCCTGGGAATAAAGTTGGCTCTTCCGCTAGCATCAACAACCAATTTGCAATTGACATTAAAACTTTTCCCATGCCTAGAAAAAGAAACACCATTCATCTTTCCATCCTTGCTATAAAGAAGCTCTTCGACTCTCGCTTCCTCAAGAGCAACTGCTCCATTCTTTCTGGAATGATCCAATAGAAATTCATCATAGACAGCTCTGTCGAGCTGATAAACATGAGCATGACATCTGTGATCTTCAGGATGAACGTCTTGATCAAAGTTGAATTGAGTTCCATTGGGAGTTATCCAACCAGCTCCCCATTTTTTAACAAACAAAGGATCTAGCATCTTTTTTGTGATGCCTAACCGATGCCAAGTTCTCCATATTGCAGTAGGTGCAATTATCTCTCCAACAGAAAATCTCGGAAATTTAGACCCTTCAAGAACAAGGACCTTGTGTCCTTTCTCTGCAACGAGTGAAGCAAAAACAGCTCCTGCAGGTCCCCCTCCTATTACTATAAAATCATAATAATCATCCGGAATAAAATTCTTCTTCAAGTCCATGTTTTTCTAATTCTAAAACCTATATTTATTTTTTAAAACCCTTACCTAATGCAGGGTGTTCTGATTCAAAAAATTTACCTAAATAAACCCCAGAAACATAACCGTTGAAAGATTCTGGGGTAACAAAGGTTTCTCCTCCCGGTGTAGGAAAGTTAATTTCTTTCTTGTCCCCATGAGAAGCTTTTCCCTTTATTACTTCATTTTCATGCTTGTCTTTTACAGAAAAGACAAAACCATCGTTTTTTGCCTCTAAAACAACTTTGTCCCCTAAAAAACTTGCATAAACTTTGGTTTTATCTTTCTCAGCCCATCTAAAAATGCCTTCAAAGCCATCCTTAACGGGCATCATTCCTATTTCAAAAGATGCATTTGGAAATTGGGGAATAATGTTCACATGAAGCCATGTCCAAGATTCAGGAAAATCTGGTCCATGGTTTTTAGCCTGATAAACAATTGCATCCTCAAGGGAGACTCTTTCTTTTGGAGTTTTGATATAGCCATTTGCATAACCTTTCATCGTAGGAACCCTATGGATAAAAGGCAAACTTCTCAAATGTAGTTTCTCTCTAACATTAAAAGCTCTTGTATCTTCCCCTCTTTCGGTTCCATCTGTGCAAACCATGTCAATAGAAAAATTCCACTCATGATCTTTTTCAAATATCTTCATCTCTCTCGAAGAAAATACATTGTCTTTCCACCTTATGTCAGCATTTTTTTCACTAACTTGAACGTCTTCAGAAATTTCAGACATGCTTATTTCAGAATCAGAAGAGCAAAAATAAAAAAAACTTTTCTTTTTTGAATCAACTGAAACTATATGAGGCATAATGAAAAACCACTTTTTTTCGCCAGGAAGAACAACTCTGCAATTCCAGAAATCAAACCAAGCACCTTTTCCAGGATACCTGTAAGCATTTCTGTAATCAACCTCCATTCAAAGCCTCAGTAGCCATGAGCAAATGCAAAGCAACACCAAGATGCAGAGCATCTTCATCCACCTTGAATTTTGGATTATGAACGCTTGTAGTTGTCTCCTTCTCTTCATTTCCTATCCCCAAGGCAACAAAACAGCCCGGACACACTTGGGTGTAATAAGAAAAATCTTCACCACCCATAACAGGATCGAGTTCAACAATGTTTTCTGAAAAAATATCTTTTCCTTTCTTTTTGACCATATTCCAATGCGATTCATCATTAATCGTAGGAGGATAGACGTGTCCAGGAAAGGAGACTTCAGCTTCACACTGGTGTGCAAGTGCAACGCTTTTTGTAACTTCTTCTAATCTTTTTTGTATTCTTTCCTGCCCTTCGAGGGTTAAAGACCTTATTGTCCCTCCAATATTTACAGATTCTGGAATTACATTATGAGCCTTTCCTGCATTTATATAAGTGACGCTTAAAACAGCTGGCTCTAAAGGATCCGTCTCTCTGCTGACAATACTCTGCAAAGAACTAACTATTTGAGAGGTTGCTGTTACGGGGTCTATTGAAAGATTGGGCATAGCGGCATGCCCTCCCTTGCCTTTTACCAGAATTTTAAAAAAACCTGCAGAAGCTAAAAAAGTTCCAGATCTTGCGCCTATATGACCTGTCGGCAATGTTGGCCAAACATGCAATCCAAAAATACTTTCTACCTTTGGATTTTTCAAAACCCCTTCCTCTGTCATTTTTAAGCCACCAGCACCACCCTCCTCTGCTGGTTGAAACAAAAATTTAATCGTTCCATTTATCTCTTTTTCATATTTTTTAAAAATCTTCACAGCTCCTAAAAGCATTGCAACATGACAATCATGCCCACAAGCATGCATTTTTCCGTCAATAACACTTTTGAATTCAAGATCATTTTCCTCTTGTATTGGAAGTGCATCCATGTCAGCTCTAAGAGCAACACATGGCGACTCTCCAGTCCCAACCTGTGCCAAAATTCCTGTTTTTGCTACAGGATATTTATACTCAACACCCAACTCGTCAAGCTTTTCTCTAATTAACTTGCTTGTTTTAACTTCCTCATACATGACTTCTGGGTACTTATGAATTTCTCTTCGAATGTCGATAACCCATTCTTCTATTTTTTTAGCTTCTGAAATAAAATTTTTCTTCATTTTCCCTCCAAAGGATTCCTATTTTTAGGTTTCTTGTAAGTAGGAATAGTCTTCATTTTGTGGCTATTTTTCAAATTTAAATTCAAATAAATTTGAATAATTTCTTTTTCTTTTTTGCTTAAATTTATTGATTTATCCTTATAGAGCTTTAGACCTTTTTTCATAACCCATTCAAGTTGTTCATAACTCATACCAATTTGGTCCTCATCAGTTCTTTCATCGTCCCAAAGACCATCAGTAGGAGATGCTTTAATGATATCCTCGCTAACCCCCAAAGATTTCCCAAGACTCCAAACCTCTGTTTTGTAGAGATCTGCAATTGGAGCGATATCAACTCCCCCATCTCCATACTTTGTATAAAAACCTATCCCATAGTCTTCAACTTTGTTTCCAGTACCAACAACAAGACCGTTCTTAACAGAAGCAACCTGATATAAAGAAATCATCCTTAACCTAGACCTAGTATTTGCTTCCGCATGCTTATTTGAGAAAGCACTACCAAGTTGAATATCTACGCCTTTGATAAAATCTTCAAAAATTGAAGTTAGATCAAAACAAAGAGGTTTAACATTTTTATAATTTTCAACAAGCCATTCGATATGAGATTCTGCCAAGTTTAACTGGTTACAGTTTTGTTTTATTGGCATAGACAAAACATAAGTTGGAACACCTGTAGAGGCAGCCAAGGTTGAAACAACTGCGGAATCAACACCTCCAGAAATTCCAACAACCAGACATTCCATATTGTTTTTTTTCACGTAGGAATTAATCCACTTGCTTATATCTGTTGCCAAATCTCTGTAATCCATATGATTGAAAAACCTTCTAGTCCAATTCTAAAACTATCTTTGCCCTAGGATTTTCGTTTTCAGCCTCCAAGAGAGGCTGTTGAGATGCATCCTGCATTTTTTAAGTTTAAAAAATAAATCTTTTGCCTTTTCGATTGAGGGATCCTTCAATAAAATGTTTTTTCTGATTTTCTGATACTGAACCTCTTCAAGAAGCCTCTTCGCCGCTTTTCCCTTTTCCCTAACTTCATTCAAATCCAAACCCTCTATGAGTGAGGTTACCTGATTATGATTTTCGTGTTCAACAAACCATCCACCACCATTCTCAACTATGAAATCGCCTAAAACCTCTCCTTTTGTTACGACAACGGGTCTCCCTGTATATATTGCATCCAAAAGACGAGTCCTGTATGCCACAGGGGCCTCTTTGCTTTTTAACGGATGCAGGCATATCCACAATAATGAATTATTGACATAATTGGAATACCTACTCTCTTCAGTAAAAGCATTGATTTCAACTTTTTCTGAATTTAAATTTCTCATTTTTTTATTTTTAAAAATAGAACCCTTATACCTATCTGCAAAAATTACACCCTTGTGTTTTGTTTTTGCATCATTCATTGCCTTGATGAAGGTTCCTGGATCAAGCCAATCCCAAGCACCCCCTCCCCAAACTATATATTTTGAATCTTCCTCCTTGAAAGAAAAGTCTGGAAAGTCTGGAGGGATTAAAGCAAAATCTTTATCTGAAAAATCCTTCAATATATCCTTATTCCTTATTTTTTTTGATTCAAGTTGACCTTTGTGTGCGAATATAAAAAAACCCCCCATTAGTAAAGCTATTTTCTCTAAAAGCAAACTACTCTCATTAACACGATGATCATTATTGAATCTATAAAAATTTTCCTCATATGTCGGTGTCAAGAAATCAACAATCCAGGGTTTTCCATTCCATATCTCTGAATTTGAAAGGATTATTTCAGGTGGCCCAACAATACAAGAATCATCTTGCTTTAACTTGTTTAGCTGCAAAAACCTTCGTTTTGGCCCAACTAAAACCATAATTCATATGCCTTTTTCATCAAGTCTTGAGAAATCATTTTTGGAAATGCTGGATTCAAAGGGTCTTTTAAAAGAGATTTTGTTTTTTTGAAAGATTTTTTATCTGGATTCGTTAAGGCTCTCATTTTTTCAACCTCTTTGAGTGCATAGATAAAATTCCTCCTTGAGTAAGAACATCCGCTTTCTATCAATGGGTTTTTCATTTTTGCAGATTCAGATTCTCTAGTTTTTGAAAACTCCCAAGCTAAACTCAGGTATTTGCTTAAAATTTTCGACGGAACATTTGTCAAAATTGAAAGAAGGCTATTCCTTTCCATCATTCTTTCCCTAAAGCCAGTTTCTCTACCGCTTGTATGTTGCCCTACATGACGAACAAAAGCATCCCTTACAAACAAAGTCTTGTAGCCAAGCCTGTTTGCCCTCCATCCAAATTCAACATCTTCAAAATAACAAAAAAAGACTGTAGAAAATCCCCCGATTTTTTCATAATGCTTTTTGCTTAAAAGAGAACAAGCACCACAAGAGAACAAAACCTCCTCATTACTCTTCTTAAAAACTCTTTTTCCGAAATTTAAAGAAAGTCCATATCCAAAAACATTCATACCTCCACCATCAAATTCAACCCTTGTGCCATTTTTGTTCAAAACCCTAAACCCTAAAAAAGGTTCCAGGGATTTATGTTGATGTATTGCTGAATGAAAATTTTTCGACAAAGTTAGATCATCATTTAGCAAAAGAACGTGTTCCGCATTGCTGTTTCTAATTCCAAAGTCGCAAGCTCCTGAAAAACCCAATCTTCTTTTTGTCTTAATGATATTTACATCTGAAGAAATATCTTTCCAAGCGGGGTCTAAACCATCTCTTACAACAAATATCTTTTCTCTATTGAAGCCTTGATCTATTAGGTTGGAAACCAAAACCTCAAGAGTTTCTCCCCCTAGCACGCTTGGAATAATGACATCAATCATTCTTCAATAACCACAAAGGCAATAGAGCATCCGGAACTGTGAGAGATCGAAAGGTGAGTTTTTTTATCTAGCAATTTTGACTTTAAATTTTGAGAAAATTCAAAATTGGGCTTACCTTTTTTGTCATTAATCACACCTATCTCATTAGCTTTAAATGAAAGATTTGAAGCTTTATAAAAAGCTTCTTTTGCGGCAATTCTTGCAGCAAATTGAGAAACAGTCCATTTTCCAGATTTCATTTCTTTAAACTCTTTAAGTGACAAAGTTTTCTTTAGCCTCTCGTCACTCCATTTAAGCCATTTCTGAATTTCTTTTTCGTAAACTAAATCTACACCTATACCAAAAACCCTTGACATTGCTTTAATTTCTATTTAAAGTCACGTAGCCTGGAGTTGTTGTTTTTGTTGCAAGTCCAGAAGGCAATGCAACAATTACCTCTCTTTCACAAGAGTCAACATCATTGCAAGCACTTACCTCTACATGAATCAAGTCTAACAAATCAGACTCTCTTCCTATCCATTTCGCAATTTGGTTTACTGGCCCTCTTATAACAAGGTTTATGCTTGATGGGGTTGCCCTATATCC
Source organism: uncultured bacterium (assembly GCA_964517115.1). Lineage (GTDB taxonomy): Bacteria > UBP7 > UBA6624 > UBA6624 > UBA6624 > UBA6624. The sequence continues at coordinate 8,124 of CAZFBE010000004.1, read as the reverse complement.
TCCTCCTATAACCTTAATTGGAATCAGAGACGAAATCTCTAAATCGCTAATTATTTGAGAAACTTCTACTGCAACATTCACTTTTTTTGGATTAGAGGTTGTTTCAGAAGGAGAAAAAACATCTATCATCAACTCGAATGTTTCACTTCTTCCAGTTAATGAAATTGGGTTTGTTGTAACAGAATTTAAATTTCTAATTACCTTTACAGGGCCCTCAATAATTATTGTTGCTGGATCTATTGCAATTGAACTAATAAAAAAACCACTTTCAAGCTCCCCTATAAGGTCAGGTCTTATAGAAACGATTCTTCTGTCTCTAACTGTTTGAGCGACAACCTCTACCCTTATTTCTGCTGGGGAGAATGTCAAACCTTGTATGAGCCTCCCATTGTCATCTCTTGCAACGGGTTTTAAATTCTTACTTTCAGACTCAACAATTGTTCCTAAGTTTAGTTCAACCTCAATTGTCTTAAGGCCATCCATAAGGTCAACAGGTCCGCTTACCTTCACAACACCCGGGTCAAGTTGCCAATCAACTATTTGAACCCCATTTGGAGTCTCTCCTCTTTGATAAACCTCAACAGACGCATCCTGTTCAAGCCATTTTTGAACATATATGCTTACCTTTTTAGATCCTCCAATATGCTTTATACCCTGCCCCTTTGGGGGTCTTACAAGCAGTGTAGCCTGCGCCAAACCACTCCCTACCGGGTAAGTATCAAATCTAGCCTCAACATCAACAGTATCAAGAAGGAGGTTGTTCAACCTTGTCCTACCCCCAGAAAGTTCAATTTCGAAATACAAGTCATCTGAATCTACCTTGTATTCAGAAGGAAGATTAACAGGAACAGCCTCCAAAACAAAAACTTCTCTTGCATTTGGGTTTCCTGTAACTACCTGCACTTCAAGAAGAACAGCCAAGATAAAACAAAGTACAAAAAGAGACCATTCATTTGGGTCTTTTGGAAGCCATTTTGGTTTGTTTATTTTCATATTGTGTTTTTTATGAATTTGATTAACTCTTCTTCAACTCTTTCAAAGCTAAGATTTTGTTTTAATTGCCCTCCTTCAGAGATTGAAACTGATTGGTTTTCCTCAGAAACAACAATTGATAAAGCTCCAGTTCCTCCGGTTGAGCTTTGTGCTGCACGATGCCTTGTTCCATAACCTTTATATTCAGCACCACCAGGAGGCAGGGGGATAATAACTTGAGCCTTTCTGACTCTTCCAGACCTAATAACAACTGCACCATCATGAAGAGGGCTTTGGATTTGAAATATCGACTTCAAAAGACCAACAGTTACTTTTGAATCAAGTTCAACTCCACCTAGTTCCCCCAGGATGTTCTCAAGCCTATCACTCCCTTCAAAAATCAACAACGCACCGAGCCTGCTTCTCTTGAATTCTCTCAAAGATCCCATTATTGTTGAAACTAAAATCCCAGCATCTTCCGTATTGCTTAAAACAGAACCTTTAAACCATCCCTTAACAGATATCCCTTCTAAACTTCTTCTTATTTCAGTTTGAAACAACACAACAAAAAGAATTGGCAACAACACCCCAGCTCTTTCGATTATCCACGAAACAGCCAAAAAGCCCATGGCTTCTAATGCTTTTGCAAGTAAAACTACTGCAATAATAGACCAAGCAATTCTTAAAAACTTTTTACTTCTTAGGGGTCTTAAAACAGTATAAAAAAGGACTGTTACAAACAATGTCTCAATAACAGTTTTAAAAAGCATGCTATAAAGTTTACATCAAATGTACTAACGTTTAGAGAATTGAGGAGCCTTTCTGGCTTTCTTCAAACCATACTTCTTCCTCTCTTTTGACCTAGAGTCTCTTGTTAAACATCCTGAATCTCTTAGAGAAGTTCTTAAACTTGGGTCAACTTCACATAAAACCCTAGCAATAGCTAGTTTTGATGCTCCAGATTGACCTCTTTGCCCTCCTCCTTTTACTGTAATTGAAATTGTTAACTCTCCTTCAGAATACTTTTCTTGAGCAATCTTTAAAGGCATCAGTGTTTCTTCCTGAAGTTCTTTTCTGGTGAAATATTTCTCAAAAGGCTTTCCATTGACCCTTAAACCCTCTCTTCCAACACCATCCCTTAAAACAGCTACAGCTACAGAACTTTTTCTTCTACCAACGGCTGAATAAACTCTACTCACAACTAGTTAACCTCCTCAGGTTTTTGAGCTTCATGTGGATGCTCTTCACCAGCATAAACTTTCAGTCTCGCTAATCTCTCTTTTCTATTTACAGACTTGGGCAACATTCCATTGACTGCATTTCTGATTAAATCTTGAGGTTTCCTGGCCCTGAGGGAAGAAACTGATTCAAACTTTAAACCACCAGGGGTTCCTGAATGCCTGTAATAAACCTTGTCTTGTTCTTTTTTTCCTGAAAGGATAACCTTTTCAGCATTCAACACAACAACAAAAGATCCATTGTCAATATGTGGGGATTTGTCTGATTTTTCAGACCCCATAAGCAAAGAAGATATCCTTGTAGCGACCCTGCCTAAAATCTTATTTTCTACATTGAAGATAAACCATTTTCTTTCTTCTTGGATGCTAGCATGTGATGTTTTTGTCCCTTTATTTATCATCTTCTTTTGCTCCTTTTTCTTTATCCTCTTCAGTAGAGACCAATTCCTTTTCAATAGGGTCAACCCAAAAAACAGAAGCCATTTGAGCGGAGTCCCCAAGCCTGTTATTTGTTTTTACAACCCTTAGAAATCCTGTGGATCGATCTGAATTAGACACAATCGAAAACAATTTCCTTGAAGCAATTTCTCCCAGTTTCCCAGGAGGTAATTTTTTCATTATGTATCTTATGTTATTTTTTTCATTTGACTTCTTTGCCCTTGAAGCAATTGAATCAACGTAAGAATTGATTGTTTTTGCTTTAGCAAGGGTTGTTTCAATCTTTTCTTCAAGAATAAGAGAAGCAGCAAGGTTCTTTAAAAAAGAAGCCCTTCCCCCTTTTGACCTGTGTTTTCCAAACCCTAATTTTCTTTTATGCAATAAATGTCTCATTGTTAATCTTCTCTTAAGCTCAACCCAGCTCTAGCCATTTTATCCTGAACTTCAATTTGAGCAACCTCACCAACTCTGCTTAAAGACTTTAGTTCCTTTCTTCTCAAGGCACACAATTCTTCAATTGTATTAATTCCATTATTCCTCAAAGCATTCTCTGTCCTTGGTCTTAAACCGAGTTCAGATAAAGGTCTAAATGTTTTAACTTCGTCTTCATCTTTCTTTGAAAACAAATCAAAATCAACATGCCAATCATCAAAAGAAATTCTTTCGAAATGTGCTTTTAGCATTTCTGTTGCCTCTCTGAAAACTTCTTCTGACCTGTAACCATCTTTAACAGCAATTGAAAGTCTCAAACGTTGATAAGACCCATCTTCACCGACCCTCTCCTGAACGGTTTCAGGAAAGACATTAATGACAGGGCTATGAGAGCAATCAATTCGAATAACTCCAGCTGGGAAACTTGATCTTGACTTCCAGTCTTTATTGATGTCTGAAGGTCTTAGTTGTGTAGCTGGAATAAATCCACGATTTTTCTTCATTCCAATCTTTAAACTTATTTCTGTATTTTCCTCAAGATGAAATAAAACTTCATCTGGGTTAACAACAGTAAACCCTGGATGAGCACCAATCATCCCTGTAGTAACGGGGCCCGCTTTATTCGCTATAAGTTCAACAGTCACCATGTCGACACCTTCGTCAAGGATAAAACTTGAAGCTCTTATGTTCTGAGTTATCTCAATAACAGCCTCTCTTACTCCAGGAAGATTCTGATATTCATGATATACATGAAAAGACTTCTTGTCATGATGGCAATCTTTGAAATAAACAAAAGTTGCAGCCGTTCCGGAAACACTTGACATGAGTACCCTGCGATATGCAGTTCCAATAGTCTCACCCCAGCCTCTAACTAATGGCCATAATTCAACTACTGCAGAAGAAGCGTCTTCGCTTTCTTCAACTAAATTTATTTTTATCTGTTCGAATTCAATCATTTTCTTATTTCCTCTTTATACTACGGTCTCTAGTGCCATTATGCGGCCTAGGAGTTACATCTTTTATAGAAGTGACTTCAATAGGAGAACCCTGAAATGACCTTATTACTGGCTCTCGTCCAAGTCCAGGACCCTTACTTAAAATTGACAACTTCTTCATTTGAAATTGGTTTAAAGCTAATTCAATTAACTTCTCTGCGGCTTGCTGTGCTGAGAAAGCAGTGGCCTTTCTTGCTCCTTTGTAGCCAATATGACCACCAGAAGACCAAGAAAGAACATTGCCATTTTCATCAGAAAGAGTAATTACCGTATTGTTGTAGGTTGAAGTAACAAAAAGCCTACCAACCGGAACGCTTATTTTCTTTTTCTTTTTTGCTTTTCCTTTAATGTTTTTCCCTTTAGCCATTATTTTCTCCTTATAGCACTTCTCCTAGATCCCTTGTGTGACCTAGCATTCTTTTGAGTTTTTTGACCTCTACAAGGCAAACCTTTCAATCTTCTATTTCCTCTGTAACATTTAATATCAATCAACCTTTGAACATCTTTTTGTAATTTTTCTCTTAACTCTGCGCCTATCAAGCAGTCCTCATCAATAACCCCTCTGATTCGAGTTAAGGCAGAATCATCTAAATCCTTAATCCTTGTTTCAAAAGAAATTTTTGCCTTTTCTAAAATTCTTTTTGCTGTTGTTGGCCCTATTCCATAAATCGAAGTCAAACCTATCCAGGCAACCTTGTTGTCTGGAATCTCAAAACCTGCTATTCTTGCCATAAAAACTCCTTAACCCTGCCTCTGCCTATGTCTTCTGTCGGGACATACGACATGAAGAACACCTTTTCTCTTTATTGTTCTGCATCTATCACATATTAATTTAACTGAACTTCTAACTTTCATCTTCTTTCTCCTTGAGGTCTTCCTCAATGGATTCGTTTTCATCGTAGTATCTGTATATTATTCTTCCTTTTGTCGGGTCATAAGGTGATATCTCAAGCTTAACCATGTCTCCAGCCATAACCTGAATGAAGAATTTTCTAATTCTTCCTGCAATATGCGCAGTTACCTTGTGCTTTCCATTAACCTCTACAAGAAATCTTCCTCCTGGTAAAGCTTTTAAAACTTTTCCTTTTAGCTCTATTTTGTTTTCAGATTTCATCAAACCCTTACTCCCTCAAGCAACTCATTCATAACCCTTTCTTCAACTTCAGAAGGAGACCCTTCTCCTTTGACTTCTTTAAGAATGTTTTCAGATCTGTAAAGATCAATCAAAGGTTGAGTTTCTTTCTTGTAAACATCCAATCTTTCCTGGGCAATCTTCTCGGTATCGTCTTTTCTTTGAACAAGCCTATCTTCTATCTCTCTAGGAGCAGGATTGAACTCGATATGATAAATATTGCCTGTTTGAGGATCAAGCCTTCTTCCAGTAATTCTGCTTACAACAGTTTTGTCGCTCACATCTATAAATAAAACTTTATCAATCTCTAATTCTTCATTCAACATATCTGCCTGTATTAAAGTTCTTGGAAAACCATCAAAAAGATACCCCTTCTTAGAGTTTTTTGTTTTGTTTTTAACCAACCTGAAAACCAAGTCGTCAGAAACCAACTTCCCTTTTGAAACAACTTCTTTGACCTCTAACCCCAAAGAAGATTCAGCTTTAATTTCATCACGAATTAAATCACCTGTAGAAACATGAGTAAATTTGAAATTATCTACAATATTTTTAGCCTGGGTCCCTTTTCCAGCTCCTGGGGCTCCCAATAGAATCAAATTCAAGTTATTTAAGTTTTTCATCAGACGTTCTTCATGAATCCTTTATATTGCCTACTAACAACATGAGCCTCTAATTGCCTCATTGTGTCTAAGCTAACACCAACAACGATAAGTAACCCTGTTCCACCAATTGCAAAAGATGAAACACCTGCTGCATTTGCAATAAGTATTGGAATAACAGCTATAAGAGCAAGCCATAAGGCTCCTAAAAAAGTAATTTTTTCTTGTATCTGCTGTATATACTCTTCAGTTTGTTTTCCTGGTCTTATTCCAGGAATAAACCCTCCAGCTTTTTTTAAATTTTTTGCTATCTCTTCAGGTTTAAATGTAATAGACGAATAAAGGAAAGTAAACAAAAAAGTCAAAACCCCTAATGTCACATAATAACCCCAGTTAGAAAGAAACTGGCCTATGCTGATTGCAAAAGGGTGATCTTGAGGTAAGAAGTTTGCAATTGTCTGAGGAATCAAAAGTGCAGATATTGCAAAAATAATAGGAATAACACCAGCAATATCAACCCTTACAGGGAGGTAAGATATTTGACCACCAATTACCCTTTGGCCAACTGTTCTAGTTGAATACCTTATAGGAATCCTTCTCTCGGCTAATTGCATATAAACAATGACACCTATCATTATCAAAACAAATATTCCAAAAAGAAGAAAAGGTCCTACTTGAGCAACATTCTGTTGAGCAATTTTTACCTGTTGAGCAACTGCAGTCGGTAAACTCATGACTATCCCTGCAAAAATCAAAAGAGAGACACCATTTCCAATTCCCCTCTCTGTCATCTCGTCACCAAGCCACATCAAAAAAGCTGTACCTGCAACAAGCGTTATCATTATCACAAAAAGGTGTAAAAAATCTTCCCTAACAAGAATTTTTTGAGTTTTGAATAAAGCAAGAAAACTGTAAGATTGAATGAAGGCGATAAATATTGTCAAATATTTTGTCCACTTTCCAATCAAAATCCTACCCTCTGTACCCCTTTCTTTTTGTATCTCTTCTAGAGAAGGAATACAAAAAGTCATAACTTGCATCATGATACTTGCATTTATATAAGGCATAATGCCCAAAGCAAAAATCGAAAACCTCTTCAAGGAACCTCCTGTGAATAAGTCCAAAAGGCCCAAAACTCCTCCAGAGTTAAAAAGATTCTGTAACGCATCATTATTTATCCCCGGAAGAGGAACATGTCCCCCTGCAGAGAATATAAGTAAACCCAAAGCCACGAAAGAAAGTCTCTTCTTTAACTCTGGACTTGCTAGCGCATCATTAACTGCAGATTGAGCCTGTTTTTTCATTTAATGTTTACTTTCCCTCCAGCTTTTTCAACCTTTTCGATAGCGCTTTTACTTGCGGCGTCAACTGTTATTTCAAGTTTCTTTTCTATCTTTCCATTACCAAGAAGTTTGATCTTGAAACCTTTTCTAACAAGTTTTTTCTTCAACAAAGCCTTTTCAGTTACCTTTTTGCCATCATCAAAAATTTTATTAATATCAGCAATATTAATAACCTGATAAACCACTGAATTTCTATTTATAAAACCACCCAAGGTTCTTGCTCTTCTGTAATAAGGAAGACTTCCTCCATCAAACATCGTTGGCAATTTTCCTCCACTTCTTGACTTTGTTCCTTTCATACCTCTTCCAGCAGTTTTACCTCTTCTTCCAGCCTTTCCTCTACCAACCCTTATACGATCTTTTGTGACCTTGACTAAATCTTTGTAATCCATTATTCAGGCATCTCCTTGTTAAACCAAATAGAACTAACAGGAACTCCTCTAAGGGCAGCTAATTTCCTTGGATCCCTAAGGGATTTAAAACCATTCATTGTTGCTTTGGCAGCATTTAAAGGTGTAGCTGCACCTCTTATTTTTGTATATATATTTTTAATTCCAGCAACTTCGCATAAAGCCCTGACAGTCGCTCCAGCAATAACACCAGTGCCTGGAGGGGCAGGAATCAAATGAACTGTAGTTGCGCCCTGCTTGCCCTTAACCTCATGGGCAATTGTTCCATTCACTAGAGGAAGTTTGTATAAAGTTTTTTCTGCTGAAGCAGCAGCCTTTCTTATAGCCGCAGGAGTTTGAATAGCTGTCCCTAAACCTACCCCGGACCTGCCTTTTCCATCTCCAACAACAACTAAAGCAGAAAATCTAAATCTTTTACCACCAGCAACAGTTTTACTGACTCTTCTTATTTGAATAACTTTCTCTTGAAATTCTTTTTCTTTTTTATTTACAATTCTTCTCATTAAAACTTAATAACTTCTCTAACTGCATTTGCTAAAGAAGCAACCCTCCCATGATATTTATA
>CAZFBE010000003.1:53784-72131 GCA_964517115.1 uncultured bacterium | reverse complement strand
AAGCCTACGAAAGAATAAAGGCAAGATGGGAGGTTGGGCTTGCAACAAGCCTGGAACTTTTCACTCTGGAGAACTCATTGCTTTCTGCAAAGATGTCTTTACTCACAACAAGGAAAAACCTCCTGCTTTCAAAAGCAAACCTCTCAAGATTCAGAGGCAATCTTGTTTCAGAAAAAGAACAATAAACAAAAAGATTAATCTTTTTTCCAAGGACTGGCTGGCAATTCTTTTTCCTTGTATATCCATCTTCCCCTGACAAGAATCTCAGAAATATAGGAGTTTGAAACCCTGGTTGCGTCAATCAAGAAGACATGCTTATCTTTGGATGTCTTTTCTTCAAACTTTTTTGTGAAATTACCCAAACTCTTAAGTTCAATCCAACTATCTGAAAAAAGGATTATCGAAATGATTGAATCATTTTCCTCGACAAGGTAAGCTGCTTCAATGAAAGAGCCATTGAAAATCTCTTCAGCAATTTTTTCAATCATAGTAAATTAATAATCTAACAGCAAAAAACAAGATTTTTCCAAAAAATTTATTTTTTTTTACGCTTTTTTATGATTTTAGTTTCAAAAAAAGTCATTTAATTATTTTTAATACATAAAATGTAATCATTATGATTAATCCCATCCTTTTATTTTTGAATAATTTTTTAACTTCAGGCGGTTTAGGCGGAACTGTTATACTGATAATAATAATCCTTCTTTCCGTATATGGCCTTGCAATTGTTTTTGACAGAAGAAAAACTTTTGCCAATATCCCCAGAAAAGGAGGCCAGGATTTGGTTAAGAGAATAACCAGCTCATTGGATATAGATGACCTCGCTGAAGCAAAAGTTCAGGTTTCCTCAAGAAAAGATATTTACTCTGAAATGTTAATAACAGTGCTCAACGCCAGGGGAGAAAGAAAAGAAATCTTTGAAGAAAAAGTCAATAAAACATTTTTAAAAATATCTTCAAGGCTTGAAAGGAATCTAGCAAGCCTTGCAACAATCGTTGAATTTTCACCTCTCCTTGGGCTACTAGGAACAATTGTTGGATTGATGAAAATATTTGGAAGCATCTCCGAAGGTGGTCTGGGGCACCATGAAGAACTTGCTGGAGGGATATCCACAGCACTTATAACAACCGCTGCAGGATTGGTTGTTGCAATATTCTTCGGAATCATTCTTCGCGCCTACAAGGAAAGAATAGAGAGGATAAGGGTGAAGATGGAAGATTGTGTTTCAGAAGTTGTATCCCATCCGTCCTTTTTTGATTTAACAATCAATTCTGAGGAAATGGAATAATTGAAAAATCGATTCAAAAACAAATCGGATAATACAGAATTAAAAATAGCCTGGACCCCTTTGATAGATATGGTCTTTATTCTTCTTTTGTTTTTTGCTGTAACAACAACATGGGCCTCGAAAGAAGCGGGTATGAATATGGAGTTACCAAATGCAGGTTCAGGAACACAGCAAAACAATACACAGGTAATTTATATCGATGACTTAGGAAGAATTTACATCAATGAACAAGAAACACCTCTCTCAATTGCTGATTTTCTAAATGAGCTAAATAGATTTGATAAAGATCAGCCATGGGAAATAAGAGCGGACAAAAAGGTTTCTTATGAAAAGGTTGTTCAGGTTCTTGACCACCTTAGAAAAGAAAAATATATGAATGTTATATTGGCAGTTGAACCAAATAGAAATTGAAAACAGTAATAGAAACAGATCATGAAACAATCCCCAAATCACTCCACGGGCCATTAAAACTGTCATTATTCCTTCACCTTATTCTTGTTTCCTTTCTTGCATTTATAGATTTCCCACTACCTGAACCCCCTCCTTTGATAGTCAAAATTGCAGAAGAGAGCTTTTCAGAAAACGAGAAAAAGAAAGAGAAAAATACATTAGAGGAAGAAGAAAGAGAAGACTCTCAAGGACATGGGTCAAAAGAATTAAATGAAAAAAGCAACCAGGCAGTAAAAAAACCAACACAAGGCCAAATATATGTTGTTAAGTCAGGCGACAGTGTTGGGAGAATCGCTTCTCAGGCAGGGGTAACCATAGAAGATATGAGGAGGTTTAATCCTTGTGACCTTGGCGACAACCCATCCTTAATCATTCAGCCTGGAGACAGGCTCATGATTCCAGGTGCTGGAAGAAAGGAACCCGGACCATGTTCTTCAAAAATAGAAAACACCCAAACCGAAGAGGAAAATGAAATAACTGAAGAAGAAAATGAAATAACTGAAGAAGAACTTCTTGAAAGCGTTTTGGAAATAGATGAAGAAACTAACGAAGAAAGCCAAGAAGCTGAAGAAGAAATAATTGACCCATGTGCAGCCGATCAACCCTATGATGAAAGTTGTTGGCCACTTGACAAAGAAAGACCGAAACCCCTGGTTACAAAACTAGCTGGTTATGAAAATGTTGGCGGATGGTTTAAGCAACCGATAAAAGACAATAATGGAAAACTGATGGGGAGAGCTGAGTTTGGAACATCTTCTTCTCCTTTAAATATTCCTAAAAACCTAACTGATGGAGATGGCTTAGAAAAGGGGACTTCAGTTGTTGTAGAAATGAGTTTTTCCAATGATGGAAAACCACTGAATGAACCAAAAATAATCCTGACAAGTGGATATGACTCTTTAGACAGAAGAGCAATAGCATGGATGAAAAAAACAACCTTCAAAGATAGTTTCAATAGACACCAAATGGAAAATGGTGGAACCTTAAGGATTCAATTTTACTTCCCGGGAACATGACCACCTTAACTCTCCTAATCACCCTGTTAACAACTCCATTGTCATTGGAAAATCAATTTATAAGAATAAGAGTTAACCCAGGACCTGAGGAAGAGGCGAGATTTGCACTTGACACAACGCAAGGAAACCCTGAAGAGCCAAATGATGATGAAAAAAAATTAGTCTATGGGGCAAAAATGCCTTGGTCTAGTTTTGCTATAGTAAAAGTAGATGAAGAAACATTTATTTTCGGAGGCAAACCCAGAGAAGACAGAAAAAACTTTTTTACAAATTTAAAAACAGGAGAAAAGATTTCTGGGCCTTATGTTGAAGATGAAAAAATAATTTCAATTTGGAGATTTGGTGGAGTTGAAATAAAACAAGTTTTATCATTTCAAAAAGGCTACTCAACAAATTTAAAAGACGCAATGGGTATTAGTTATTTTTCAGAATCAATCGATGGAAAAGATCATGATGTTGGAATCATCTTAATCCTAGATACAATGCTGGGCGCAAATGATGGAGCACCTCTGCGAGCAGAAGGTGCTGAAGGCTTAATTGAATCAGAAATATGCTTTGAAAAAGAAAACATGCCTGAATTCTGGCAAGCTTGGGATACTGAAAATGAAGCAACAATCAAAGCGGAAGGAAGGCTGAAACTAAAAAACAAAATAAATCCAGAAAAACTTGTTTTGGCAAATTGGGGAAAGCTTGCAAAAACAAATTGGGAAATCGATTGTGAACCAGGATCAAGCTTCGTTAGAGATGGTGATTTTGAAGATGAAAAAGATACTGCTGTAGCAATCATCTGGAAACCAGCTAAACTTGAATCAGAATCATTGGAGTTTTATACAACCTATGGCATTGCAGACGCGCCTGCCCCACCTGCATGCAAACCTTTATCAGCATACATTAGCGGAAAACCTTTCGAGATAGGAAAAAATGAAGAAAAATCTTTCTTTGGAAATTGGACTATAGACAATGAATACCCGGTAAGGCCAACGGAAGCAAAATTAACAATCTATTCAAATGATGGTTTAAAAATTTTGACAGAAGAAAAAACGATAGATTTGACCAAAACTCCAAATGGTTATCATTCTTTTAAAATATTTAACCCCGGAATAAGCAAAGAAAAAGCGACTTATACATTAAGGATTGAATCTCCAGAAGGTTTTGTTTGCGAAAATACAAACACTGTAAAAATATCTAAACCAGCTGAATTAAAAATGACGATTATGAAAAAGCCAATAATTAAATCAACAGGAATACAACATGACCCCACAAGGTTTTATGCAAATCTAATAATTGAAAATTCTGGAGAAACCCCCTCGGAAAAAGGTTCAATAACAATAAACAACGATGAAAAAATCCTGATTGCATCAAATAAAAAAATAACATTCCCTGGAATATTGCCCAATGAGAAAAAAACCTTCTCATGGCTGGCTTCAATCTTGCCAGAATCTTCAGGAGAAACCTCTATAAGCTGGACGTTAGATTACCTAGAAGAAGTTAGAGAAAGTAAAAATATTTCTTTTGAAATTCCATTACTCTCTCAGCATATGAGGATTAGGTCTATAAAAAGAAATCTTTCTAACTCTCTGGTTACTGGAATCAACCTTGATTCATTCTCGAGCTTTTATGGAAAATGGGAACTTCCAGGAAAATGTGAATTCGTTGGAAAAGGCAGTATAGAAAATTATGGATACAAAATTGAATCAAATTGTTATGAAAACATTGTTGAAATAACAATTTCTGGGAATTATGAAAAACTCCCACCTTTAACCGGCCTTTTTAGAGTTTTTCATTCTGGAAACCCAGACGAAAAATGGAATCGGTTAAAAAACTGTATTAACATTAATAGTGAAGATTGCGAAACATTGGAGGAAATATGGCAATGAAAAAAATTATTTTATTTTTAGTTTTATCAATTATGAGTTTAAGCACCTTGTCCGCTTCAGATATTAGAGATCTTGATGAAGATAATCCTTCATACAACATAATTCAATATCTGGTCGAAGAGGGTTTCCTAGCTCTTTATGATGGAGATGAATTTAGAGGTGGAGAACCTTTAACAAGAATCGGTGCAGCAATAATGGTAGACAAAATTTTGAAAAGTGTATCAGCTGGAGAAAAAAACCCCACTCTTCAAGAATCTGATGCAATTCGCTTGCTTACAAAAGAATTTGGACCGGAGATAATAAGGATTGATGACAAAATTTATGCTTTTGAACAAAGGATAAAATTGCTAGAAGACGAACAATCAAAAGTAGTAGATGACTTTTTAGCAATAAAAATTGAAGTTACCCAAAAATTATCAAAATTTGAAAATGATTTAAATTCATTAAGAGCTGATCTTGAAAATAGAGCAGTTCAGGAAGAAACAAAATTGATGCTTGATGAAATGAGCATGAGGCTTATGAGTATTGAAGAAAGAATGTCGGAGTATGACAATAAAAATGCAGATGGATCAACACAGGTTGAATCTCAGCATGTTTTTTGGCTCTTCATAGTTATGGCTGCATTAGCTGCCGCCTAGCCAACTTGAAAATTTTAGTTACAGGTGGTGCAGGCTTTATTGGCCACACCATTGCAAAAGCATACCTTAACAAAGGCTATAAGGTAACAATATTAGATAACCTTTCTACAGGAAAAAAATCAAATATTCCAAATGGAGCAAATTTCATATTAGGAGATATATGTGATACAGAGCTTGTAAAAAGCTTAGGCAATTTTGATCTTCTAAGTCATCACGCAGCACAAACAAGTGTAACTTTTTCTGTAAAAAATCCTCTAATAGATGCAAAAAATAATATTTTTGGGACTATATCTCTTCTTGAAAACATGAAAAACAAAGTAAAACAAATAATCTTTGCAAGTACAGGTGGAGCAATATATGGAAATATAGAAAATATAGCAGATGAAACACACAAAATAAAACCTGAATCACCCTATGCTCTTGGAAAGATGACTGGAGAAAAAATAGTTTCCATATGGGGAAAACAAAATAATATCAAAACAACAATACTGAGGTATGCCAATGTTTATGGGACAGGACAAGACCCACATGGAGAATCAGGCGTTATAGCAATATGGATGAATAATATTCTAGAAAAAAAAGAATGTATTATTTATGGAGATGGAGAATCAATTAGGGATTATGTTTATGTTGAAGATGTTGTAAATGCTAACATTTTAGCGATAGGGAAAGAAGGACTTTTTAACATCTCTACAGGATTGGGAACCTCCACAAATGAATTGTTTAAAATTCTCAACCCTGGCAAAAAACCAACATACAAAAAAGAAAGACCAGGAGAAATAGAGAGAAGCGTCTTAGACTCATCTAAAGCAAAAAGAGAGATATCCTGGGTTCCAAAAACTAGAATACGAGAAGGTGTAAATTTAACTTTGCAAAAAGGAGTCAAAAATGAGCAATAAAGTAGGTTTTGTAGGTGCTGGATTTGTTGGAGCTGAAGCAGCAAGACAAGTAATGTCTGAAGGAATTGCAAATGTAGCACTAGTAGACATTATGGGCGATATGGCAAAGGGAAAAGCTTTAGACCTAACAGAATCAGCACCCATTCTTAAAACTTCCAAACATGCAATTGGAGGAAGTTCTTACGAGCTTTTAAAGGGCTGTGATGTGATTGTCGTTACTGCAGGCATCCCCAGGAAACCAGGAATGAGCAGGGACGATCTTTTAAAAACAAATATAACAATAACAAAGCAAGTATGTAATGGAATTAAAGAAAATGCCCCAGGGAGTATTGTCATAATGGTAACAAATCCTCTTGACGCTATAGTTTATGTTGCACAAGAGTTTTTAAAAGGAATATGTAAGGTTGTTGGAATGGCCGGCGCACTTGATAGCGCAAGGTTCAGAACATTCCTTTCAATGGAAACCGGTGTTTCGTCTGACGATATACAAGCAATGGTTTTAGGGAGTCATGGTGACGCAATGGTTCCACTTGTTAGCTCTGCTTCAATATCAGGAATACCTGCTGAACAATTAATAGAAGAAAAACGCTTAGATGAAATTATTGAGAGAACACAGAAAGGAGGCGGAGAAATCGTTTCGCTTTTAAAAACAGGAAGTGCCTACTATGCCCCTGGCATATCTGTTGCAAGCATGGTTAGAGCAATAATTCTTGATGAAAAAAAGATAATCCCTACATGCACTGAATTAAATGGAGAGTATGGGGAAAAAAATATATTCATGGGCGTTCCTGCTGTTCTTGGAAAAGGCGGAGTGGAAAAGATAATTGAAGTCAGGCTTTCTGAAAAAGAAAAAAAACTTTGGGAAAATAGCCTGGAGCATGTTAGAGAATTAATGCATGATTCAAACAAGATAATGAAAAATGAAAAAATATAATTTTGAAAATTTTTCAATAACACATTTTTCTTCTGGAACACTGTCTCTTGATGGCGGAGCAATGTTTGGAGTTGTACCAAAAAAACTATGGAATCGAGTTTACCCTTGTGATGAAGAAAATCGCATAACACTAGGAATGAACCTACTCTTGATAAGAGGGGCTGAAGGCAATATCCTTGTAGATACTGGCTGCCTAGGAATAAAAAATGAAAAATTAAAAAAAATTTACAAAATAAAAAACAAAAATCCGTTTGAAGATCTTGACATAAGCGAAAATGACATAAACCATGTAATACTTACCCATTTGCATTTTGACCATACTGGAGGTTCTACAATTTTTGATGGAAAAGAATGGATTCCAAGATTCAAAAATGCAACTTACTGGATTGGAAAAAAAGAATGGAAAAGAGCTACGGATCCAAACGAAAGAGAGTCAGCTTCATATTACCCTGAAACATTTTTGCCAATTCTTGAGAAAGGGAATGTTGAATTCGTAGAGGGGGATAAAGAGATACTTCAAAATATATTCTTCATTGAAGCTCCTGGCCATACACCCGGACACAGGATAGTAAAAATTCAAGATAAAGAAATTACTATGTACTATCTTGCGGACCTGGTCCCAACAACAAAACACATTCCAATACCATGGATTATGGCTTACGACTTAGAGCCTCTTTTAACTTTAAAAACAAGAAAAAAACTTTATAAAGAATTGTTGAAAAAAGACACTAGGATTTTTTTTGAGCATGATGAACATCCAACATCTGGCTTTATTAAGAAAGAAGGTGAAATGTTGGTTTTTTATGAATAATTTTTTTATCAAATATTAAATATTTTTTAGGTTTTTTTCCTAAAAAATACCTATTTTTTTCTTTTTTTTATCTTTTTTTCAAAAAAGATAGACATTTTTGATTTTTTATGAAATGATATACCTTATATTAAATTTTTGACAAGGAAGGTAGAGAAAATGATAAATTATTCTGAAAATTTTGGATGCTTAACATTCAATAAAAAAGCAATGAAGAATTACATGCAGCCAAAGACCTATAAAGAGATGTTGAAAGCATTAGAAGATGGAAAGGCAATAAATTCAAAAATTGCTGACAATATCGCTGAAGCAATGAAGGCATGGGCTATCGAAAATGGCTGTACCCATTATTGCCACTGGTTTCAACCTTTAACAGGCAGTACTGCAGAAAAACATGATTCTTTTTACGATCCTGACAATAATGAAAATTTAATTACAAACTTCTCCGGAAAGCTCTTAATAAGAGGTGAACCAGATGCAAGTTCGTTTCCTTCAGGAGGAATCAGAGACACTTACGAGGCAAGAGGCTATACCGCCTGGGATACCTCAAGTCCTGCTTTTATAAACAAGACAGAAACCGGATCTACATTATGCATACCAACCGCCTTCGTCTCTTGGACAGGAGAGGCTTTAGACAAAAAGACACCCTTGTTAAGATCTATAGATGCTGTAAATTCTCAAGCAATGCGGTTACTAAAAATATTTGGAAATGACAAGGGTGTAAAAAAAACAATAACAACCCTTGGATGCGAACAAGAGTTCTTTCTAATTGATGAATCGTTTGTAGAGCAGAGAGAGGATCTTCTTCTCTGTGGAACAACACTTATAGGGAAAGAAGCTCCAAAAGGGCACCAGTTGGATGATCATTATTTTGGAACAATGAAAGAAAGAGTTTTGGCTTATTACCATGACATCGAAAACCAACTTCTTGACCTAGGTGTCCCCTTCAAAACAAGACATAACGAAGTTGCTCCAGCTCAATTCGAACTAGCTCCAACATTTGAAAATGCAAACGTTGCTACAGATCACCAGATGATAACAATGCATGTTCTTAAAAAAACAGCAAAAGATCATGGATTTGCCTGCCTAATGCACGAAAAACCCTTTGCAAGAATAAATGGTTCAGGAAAACACAACAACTGGTCGATATCTACAGATACCGGAATAAATCTTCTTGACCCTAGAGATGAAACTCATGAGAATATGCAATTTTTAACATTTTTATGTTCTGTTATCCAGGCAGTAGACAAACATGCAGACATACTGAGAGCGTCAATAGCATCAGCTGGAAATGATTTGCGTTTAGGTGGAAATGAAGCCCCTCCAGCAATAATTTCAATATTCCTTGGAGAGATGCTCACTGATATACTGAAACAAATAGAGGAAGGAAAAGCTAGCTCAACAAAAAAAGGGGGGAAGATGAACTTAGGTTCTAGAACAATACCTGAAATATCGAGACATAGTGGAGATAGAAACAGGACAAGCCCATTTGCCTTCACTGGCAATAAATTTGAATTCAGAGCTCCTGGATCAGCATGTTCAATAGCTTGGCCAAACACTGTCCTAAATACAATAATTGCAGAGTCAATGGATGATATTGCAACAAAATTGGAAAAAGCTATAAAGTCCTCCAATATAGAAGATGCAGTTTCCTCTGTCTTGAAGAATGTAATAAAAAAACATAAAAAAGTTTGCTTTGATGGGGATGGCTATAGCGATGATTGGAAAGAAGAGGCAAAAAAAAGAGGATTACCAATACTAAGAACATGTGCCGATGCCCTACCTTCTCTAAAAACAAAAAGATCGCTTGAAATTTTTGAAAAATACAAAGTATTAAGTAATCGAGAATTGGAAGCAAGGGTTGACGTTCTTGAAGAGCAATATGTTACAAATAAGGAAATAGAAGCTCGAACACTTATCTCAATGATGAATACACAAATAATTCCCGCAGCTGAAGTCTATCAATTTGAACTTGCAAGAACAATTAACACAACACAGATAGCAGGCAAACTTACAAACATGGGAACTCAAGTTAAAAAACTTAATGAAATAACAAACTTAATTGCTGAAACTATGAAATTGGTTGAAAAGCTCGAAAATCAAGAGAAAAAAGATCTTTCACCAATGAAGGTTAAAGATTTTGTTATCCCTTTGATGGAAAAAATCAGAAAGAACAGCGACACTCTTGAAGGAATTTTACCAGATGAGATCTGGCCAATTCCCAAATATTCAGAAATGCTTTTTTTGATGTAGAAAATTAACTAAATTTAAAAGCTCTTAACTTGGCTGATCTAACCTGAGGAAACTTTTCAATATCCTTTTTTCTTGGACTCATCGGCTTTTTGGTTATTGCATATCCAAATTCCATCCTTTCAAGCTTCTTGTAAAAATCTTTAACTAACTTGTCTTCACCACTATGCCAGGTTAAAAAAATACTGATACCATTTCTTCCTACTACATTAAGCATAGAGTTTAGTAAAGATTTCAACTCTTCTTCCTCATTGTTGACCTCTCTCCTAAGAGCCATAAATGCCTTTGTTGCTGGATTGTTTTTTTTAAATGATTTTTCAGAAAGTATTTTTGATAAATCTTTACAAATTTTTCCAGACAAACCCCTATTGAACACTATTTCTTCTGATATTTTCCTATAATTTTTTACACCATTTCTTTTAAAAAGATCCATAAGGTCTCTTTTTTCATATGAGGCCAATATCTCTTCCGCATTTAAAACATCTTCGCCTTTATCAAACCTCATGTCCGCTTTTTCTTTACCATGAAAAGACATATCCTCTCTATAAAGTTGATCTAGCCTAGCACCAAGGTCTGCAAAAAGAACATCACATTTTCCATAGTTAAGATTTGTCAAAATTGTTTGAATCTGGCTATGCCTTGAATGGATGTAGTTAATCTTTCCTACAAAAGAAGAAAGTCTTTTTTTTGATCTGCTGATTGCAGTTTGATCCATATCAATCGCAACAACTCTAAATCCCATCTCTAAAAACAACTTTGAATGACCCCCATCTCCAAGAGTAGCATCTATAACATTCCCCCCTTTGGGGATAAGCGCCATCACCTCCTCTATTTCATTCATCATTGCTGAGGGGTGATAACTTTCTTTCATTGAATTCAACTTATACCTTTCTAATCAGGTCCAAAGCCACAAGCCCCTTTTTTTGTCATATTTTCTAATTTTATCTATTCCATCTGACTGAATACAGCATATCTCACAAACAAAAATTTTACAACCTGGTAAAACATGCCCTCCATAGACATTGCCGTTCCTGTCAGACAAAGACAAATGAAAATGAGGAAAAAGATTTTCTTTCGAATCGGGATTTTCAATTGATGAAATATTTCCCGAAAGAGAAACTATTTCAAGAGTTTCGTCAAAAAGTTTTTCTTCATATTCCATTTTTTCTTGGTTATACCAAGCAAGATTTGCCTTTTTCAAAGCTCCGATTCCAAAAATCCAACATGATTTGCAATTATTACTTTTGGCGTAAGAAAGCAAAGCTTCTAAAAGATCTGAATCTTCTTTTAATGAATCCATCTTCATGCATCAAGAACCTTATCTAAAAAATTTATAAAGTCTTTTGGAATTTCAAGTTCCCTTACCCTTATCCAGCAAGGAAAACCTTTCAAACCCCACCTTATGGCATCTTTTTTTGTCAAAATAACACCTCCATATGATCTAGCATTTTTTATAACAAAATTTTTCCACTTTTTTGAAATTGCATGATCTGGAACATTCAGATCAAAACAATCAATTCCTTCTTTCTTTAAGTCATTTTCAAGAACCTTTGAATTCCCTATCCCAGCAGCAACAGGAAGCCTCCCTCGTGGAGGTTCTGTTGGTTCCCAAGATTCATCAAGCCAACTGTTTTTATTTAAAACAACCTCAAACCTCCTGATTGAAGGAGACCACCTGTTTATCTCTGAATAATCTGAATCAGGCATTGCAAGCAAGCAGTCAGCTCGACAATAAGAACTGCCCCATTCCCTAAGGAGCCCTTGTGGAAAGGGGATTGATGGTTTGTTTTTTGAAATCACAACAATGTTTAAATCAACTTTTATAGAAGACCACTGATATCCATCCTCTATCAAGATCACATCACAACCATTTCTAGATAAATCTTTGCATAATAGATTTTTGTTTTTTCCAATAGCAACAATAGCTTCTGGAAGCTCTTTTTTAACCAAGGCAGCTTCATCACCAACCTCCTCAACATTTAAAGCCTGTCCAGGAGAAAATATCTTATTATCCCAATTTCTTTTTCCGCCATACCCCAATAACACAATTCCAACATTGTGTCTTTTAGATAAAAGGTATTTCGACAAAAGTATAGAAATTGGTGTTTTTCCCGCCCCTCCAGCCTGAACAGAACCAATGCTAATAACTTTTGATGGGATTTTTAAAGGGTCTTTTCCATAACGCCTTCTTAACAATTCCCTCGAGACTGAATAAAAAAATTCTAGAATTCCAGTTTTTTTCATAAACCTATAAACATTATTTTAGACAGCGTTGGTTAACTTTTGTACATTTTATGTACTTAAATATGGAATAAAAAACACTCTAAATGCTTGACAGGGGAAATAAAAGGATATAGACTAATGGGTAGGATTTGAAGGAAATGGCAATTATTGGCACACAGATTACAATTGATAACAACGGCAGGTTCGTTATCCCCTCTGAAAGAAGGAGAATTTTTGAGAATTCAAACAATATTGTTATTGTTCTTGATGACATTGACGAAATAAGAAGAAGGGTTCTCATATATTCTGGAAAAGATCATTTACTTCATTTAAATTACTTGCGTGAACTTGCTTCAAAAGGTTTTGAATCTAAAACCGGTCAGATATTAAGCAAGGCAGAAAGCTTGAGAGTCGTGTCAATGATAGAAGAAAATGCAATAGTTAGAAAAATCGATCCTTCTGGAAGGGTCTCTATCCCAATAGAAATTCTTGGTTTAGCGGGAATTCAAGATACTTCATACATTGGAGGAGTACAAAGAATTGCTCTTTATTCTCCACCGGTCTGGAAACAGCTCGTTGAAGAAAGAGACCATCTTCTCAAATCGCTCAGCTATGAGCAAAGAGTTGAACTAGCCGAGATTCCATTTGAGAGGCATGTTGATTAATGAATGAATTTAAAAAAAACAAGGAGGCATTATGAATCACAATAGAAAACCTGGAACTTTAGATTTCTTTTTCGAATTATTAGTTCCTGTATTTTTTTTAGTCATACTAACCGGATATTTTATTGTTTCAACACTAGTTGTTTAAACATGTTGAACGAAATACCTAAATGGGCTACAACCATGGTTGTCATGACTGTCGTTGCAAGCGGAATTTTATTTTTGGCAGGATCAATTTTAGAGGCTTTTGTTTAGTTGAAAATAAGCAAGCTGGTTTCTAAGATTGAATGCCTGTATATTGGCAAAAACAACAACCCAGTTTTTAAAGTTAAAGAAGATTCAAGAAAGATAGAAAGAGGAGATATATTTATTACGCACGCGGGCGCGCGCACGCACGCTATTGAGTCAGAAAAAAAAGGTGCTTCCGTAATAGTGACACCTTGCTTTATTAAAAACATTTCAACAAGTCAAATAATTGGTGACACCAGTAAGCTAAAAAAAGACATTATTCAAAACCTATATGTTGACGAACTTGAAAACATTAAGGTTGTTGGGATAACAGGAACTGATGGCAAGACAACAACCTCAATGCTTACAAACAACATAATTAATGAATCTAATAAATCTGCCTGTATTGGAACCCTAGGGATACAGGGAAGCCAAATCAATATAAAAACAAGCCTAACAACGCCTGTATCTTCAGATTTAGCAAACTCTCTAAAAAAATTACGAATGAATAACCATCAGTATGCAGTTGTTGAATGTTCTTCCCATGGGTTATTTCAGGACAGAATTGACCCAATAAAACTTCATGCTGCGGCAATGAATAGAGTAACAAGGGATCATTTAGATTTTCATGGCAATGAAAATTATTACTTTAAAGCAAAATCTCTCATATTCTCTAAACTGGATGATTTTTCTCCGGCAATAATAAACTCAAGTTGCCCATCTCTACAGAAGCTTCAAAAAAAATACCCTAAACTTCAATGGATTACATGGGGAAGGGAAAATGCTGACATTGTTGGAAGAATAGTTTCAAAAACAGTCAACAAGTCAGTTATTGAAATAAATTTACCTAATAGAAGAAATCTCGAAATAAAAACAAATCTAGTTGGTGATTTCCAAATAGAAAACATACTCGCATCAATATGCTTGTCATATGGACTAGGCATATCTGAAGAAGATATGGTATCTGGAATCAAGAAACTTAAAAATGTCCCTGGGAGAATGGAAAAAATCAATACAGAAAAAAGAAATGTCTTTATCGATTATGCACATACTCCAAATGCAATAAAAAAATCAATAAAAACATTAAAAACTATCTGCAAAGGGAAAATCTTTGCTGTATTTGGATGTGGAGGAGATAGAGACAAGGGCAAAAGAGCACAAATGGCAAAAGCAGGCTTAGAGGCAGATAGGTTATTTATAACATCAGACAACCCAAGAACAGAAGATCCAAAATCAATAATAAAAGACATGCTTTCAGGAATTGGCAACAAGGTTAAAGAGCTTGAAGTTGAAATTGACAGAAAGAAAGCAATAAAAAATGCAATTCAATCAGCAAAAAAAGAAGACATTGTTCTTATTGCTGGAAAAGGACATGAAGATTATCAATTAATAGGGGAAAAAACAATACCCCATAATGACTCTCTGTTTGCGAAGGAGGTTTTGTCAACTTGCGCCTAAGCCCACTTGAGATCAAAGAAACTTTAAAATGCGAAGTTTCTGGGAGCCTTCCTGAAAAAGAACTTTACATAACGAATGATTCAAGAAAAATAAAAAGAAATTCTCTATTCATTGCAATTCCAGGAAAGAACACTCATGGCTTAAATTTCATTGATGAAGCAATTCAAAAAGGAGCTAAAGGAATATTGAGCTCAGAAAAAATTACAAAAAAGAAAGGTATTTGGAGCTTAAGTTACAAAAACCCAAGGCTTGCATATGGAAAATTAGCAAATGCTGCAAGGAAAAAATGGCAAGGAAAAGTTATCGGCATAACAGGCTCAATAGGAAAATCCACAATTAAAGACTTGGTTGCTGCAGCACTTGGAGAAAAAAATGAAGTTGCCTCTTCTCCCCACTCATTCAATAATGAAATTGGCCTACCCTATTCGATACTTAATGCAAAAGGAAATGAAAAATATATGGTTTTGGAAATGGGTGCAAAAAATCCTGGAGATATCAACTACCTAAAACAAATTGCTGAACCAGATTGTGCAATCTACTCTCCAATATGTACAAGCCATGGAAAATATCTTGGTGGAATCGAGGGGGTAATTAGGGAAAAAGGATCTTTGGTTTCTGGATGGGGTGAAGAAAAAACTGTCATAATCTCTTCAAAAAATCCTGAACACAAAAAAATATCAGACCTTTCATCGGGAGCAAAAATAATAAAATGGGGATCAAAAGAAGGCATAGAAGCAAAAAAAATATCATTAAATGATTACGGAATGCCCAGGTTTGAGATAACCTACAATGAAAAAAAATACAGTGTCTCATTAAGCCTACCTGGAATTTTTCAAGTTGAAAATTCTCTAGCAGCAATATCAACAGCAATATCTTTTGGTGTAGATATTAATGAAGCAATAAAAAGAATTGAAAAAGTCGAACCCCTCCCTCACAGAAAGCAAATATGTCATTTAAAGGAAGATGGTGTCTTGTTAGATGATTGCTACAATGCAGGCTTAACTTCCACAATAGAAAGTATCAAATGGGCAAGTTCTATATCTGGGAAACGTTCAAAATTAATAATTCTTGGAGATATTTTAGAAACCGGATCTAGAGAAATAGACATACATAAAAAAATCGGAAAAGAGTTAAAAGAAAATAATTATTCAAAAGTTATCACTATTGGGAATCTATCAGAATATTCTTTGACAGAATCCACCTTGGAAGGGAAACACTACGAAACTGTAAATGATTTTTTGAATGAAATAAAAAAATACAACTTTGAAGGAAAGGTCACCTTGGTAAAAGGCTCCAGGGTTATGAATTTGGAAAAAGCTATAAAAGAAATCAAGGAGATGTCAAAAACGTAAACAATGAACCTCTTTAATAAGCACTCCAACTTTTACATCTTGTGCCTTCTCATTGTTTTTAGTTTTATATTTTTCAACAAGCCAGGAGACCCCTCTTTAGCAAAAACCTCTTTAGGGATATTCTTTTTCTCATTTGTTGCATTTAAATCTCATTTATATTTTGCAAAAAAAAATGGATGGGGTCAATCTGTCAGAAAAGAAGGCTTAAAGACACACCTCCAAAAAGAAGGTACTCCTACAGCAGCAGGATGGGTGTTCTTCGTTTTTTTAAGTCTTGTAATCTACATTTATGCCCCTACCTTGTTTTTAAATGAAAAAAATACCATAATTTGCATTCTTTCAACTTTTGTAATGTTCTGCCTTGGAGCTCTTGATGATTATCAAAAAATCAAAGGCAAGAAAGAGGGCCTTCTGGCAAGATACAGACTTGCAGGACAGTTTTTTGTTGGCTCTCTTTTAGGTTATTACCTCCTACCTTGGGATTTATATACCAACATCATTGTTGGTTTTTTATTATTTGGAACCGCCGTCAATGGTATTAATTTTACCGATGGGTCTGATGGACTCCTGGCGGCGGTAATTCTTGCAACCCCAATTGGAATTTTGACCCTTTACCAAACAGCACCTCTCCTGGGTTTCAGTTTTGAAAAAATTTTAAATAATACAAATTATTTATTTTTATTCTTAGCCCTTTTGATGTTGGCATGGATTCCATTCAATAAATATCCTGCAAAGTTGTTCATGGGTGAAACGGGATCTTATTCACTAGGTGCTTTAATTGGCTTCATTGCCATATATTCTGTGAGCTTAAACCCATCAATAACTTTTATTATTTTGGCAATACCGGCATTTCAAATTGCAACTGTGGTACTCCAGGTTTTCTCATATAAAAAATTCGGTAAAAGAATTTTTCTAATGGCCCCATTTCACCATCACTTAGAAAAAAAAGGTTGGACCGAAAATAAAATTGCTTACTCTGCTTTTTTTGCACAATTAACATTGACAGTATCTGCTTTGATGAGGGTTAATCCATCATGAAAAGTTTAATTTACGGAATGGGCATAAGTGGAAAATCCGCTGCTAAATACCTAGAAGAAAAAAAAGATAATTTTGTTGTTTTTGACGATAAGGTAGATATTGAAAAATATGAAAAATGGAATAAAGATTTTTCAGGGATAAAAAGAATAATAGTTTCTCCTGGAATACCTCCTTCAAACAAAATACTAAAAGAAGCAGAATCATTGAAGATTCCAATATATTGCGATATAGGTTTAGCTTCTTATGAAAAAAACCTTCCTCAAATAATTGCCGTCACTGGAACAGCTGGAAAATCAACATTGGTTAGCCTTCTTGCTGATATATTGAATTTAAGCGGTAAAAAAACAATTGCGCTTGGGAATTATGGACTCTCTCCATTGGAAGTTATTGATAGTAACTATGAATTCTGGGTAATAGAGGTCTCCAGCTTCCAGGCAAAAAGGCTTGGAAAATTAAAACCTAATATTGCTGTTTATCTAAATTTCTCTCAAAATCATCTTGACTGGCATAAAACGATTAAAGATTACAAAGTTTCTAAAAGCCTCTTGTTCAAAAGTCAAGACTCCCAAGATTTAAGGATAGTTAATAAAAATATTGAAAAAAAATACATTCTTGGAAATGCAAGAGAAAAAATAATCAAACAAAATAAATTTTCAAGAATAAGGGAAGACATTCATCAAGAAACACTCTCGGTGATTGGAACGTGTATAGAAGAATTGAATCTAAACAAGGATATAGCCAAAAAAGCAATTCAGGACTTCACAACACTTATGCATAGATATGAAAAAGTAAACACAAACGATGGTATCCAATGGATTAATGATTCAAAAGCAACAACCCCGTTAGCAACCTTGACAGCAATAGACAGAACCCCTGAAAAGTCAATCGTACTTATGGGGGGAAGCGACAAAGACCTTAATTATGAAGAAACACTTAAAAAAATAAAGAAAAAAAACATGAAACTGATTCCTTTTGGAAGCATATCCTCATCGCTTTATACAGAAGCACATCAGCTTGATGTCAAATCTTCAAAACCCTGCAGCTGTCTAAAAAAAGCAATTAAAAAAGCCAAAATAGATGGTTTAGGAAAAACCGTTTTGCTTTCCCCAGGAACGGCAAGTTTTGATGAATTTAAAAATTATGAAGAAAGAGGAACATATTTTGTAAAACAAATCAAAGGAGGCAATTATGGATAGTCAAAAAAATATACACTTTATAGCAATGGG
>CAZFBE010000003.1:0-53684 GCA_964517115.1 uncultured bacterium | reverse complement strand
AATCAAAGGAGGCAATTATGGATAGTCAAAAAAATATACACTTTATAGCAATGGGCGGAAGTGGAATGGAGCCGTTGGCAAGATGGTGTGCAGAAAAAGGGTACAACGTATCTGGTTCAGATGTTTCAGAAAAATCTGTAAAAAAACTAAATGATCTTGGTTTTGATTGCAAACTAAACCACTCGAAGAGCAATATACCTAGAAATTGCAATTTGATTGTCTATTCAAATGCCATTCCAGAAGACAATGTAGAGCTTATTGGGGCAAGAGAAAGAAAGATACCAGCTTTGCATAGACCAGTCTTTCTCGCAAAAGAATTCAACAAAGCAAAGAAAAGGATTGCAATTACTGGAACCCATGGAAAAACAACCACAACATCGCTTATATCTTGGCTAATTTACAAATCTGGAAGAGATCCAAATGTAATTGTTGGAGGAAATATGCTCAACTGGGATGCTGGCTATAAAGTTGGAGATGGTGATTATTTTATTGCTGAAGCCGATGAAAGCAATGTGGAATTTGTAAATCTTGATCCAACAACTCTAATTATTAACAATCTAGATTGCGATCATATGGACACATATAAAACTATGGAAAATTTGGAAAAATATATTGCAGACTACCTAACAAGCCGTGATGAGAAATGCAATTTCATTCTCCCTAGAGAAAAAGGTTTAGGTGTATCAAAAATACTTGAAAATAACTCAATCAGACCTGGTAGCATGATAACTACAGCACTACTGAAAGAAGATCAGGAACTCGGATTTGGAAACATGTCTGATAGAGCATTGATTGAAGGCAAGATCCTTCATGAAGGCGAAAACGGAATGCTCCTCAGGGTCCTTTATTATGGGTTGCCATTGGGGGAATTCTTCTTGCCAATGTCAGGACAACATAATGCAAGAAATGTCTTATCTGCAATTGGAGCTTGTTTGAGCTTAGGCATGGATGAAAATGAAATCTATGAAGGCCTAAGGTCTTTTAGAGGGGTTGGAAGAAGAATGGAAAAAATTGGTGAAACCCTGCTGGGTGAAATTTTTTCAGACTATGCTCACCATCCGACAGCCTTAAGAGAAACATTAAAAAGCATAGATGCCAAATACAAGAACAAAAAAGTAACAATAGTCTTTGAACCACATAGGTATACAAGGCTTGAAAAAAATCATCGAGAATTTTCAGAAGTGTTAAATTCATTTCAATTCAACTCAAAACTGATACTTCCAGTTTATTCAGCTGGAGAGAAAAAAATCAAAGGAATTGATAGCAGTCTAATTGTGAACAGCATAGAAAATATAAAGTTGACAACAGAAGAAAACCTTGTGCAGGATTTAACTGAAAAAGAAAGTGATGTTGTTATATTTTTAGGAGCTGGAAATATACATAAAATTGCACAGGAGACTTTCAACTACTCCCAAATAAATTAATGTTGAAGAAGTATGAAAATTTCAACGGGGGCAAGTTAAGTACCTTCAGGATTGGAGGAAATATAAAAAAACTATTGATTGCCTCATCTGTAAAAGATCTAAAAGAAGCAATCAAAATTCTTCAAAATGAAAAAAACTGGTACCTATTGGGCGGAGGGAGCAACATCCTAATTTCAGATGATGGAGTAGATGGAATAATTAAATTAAATGGAAATTTTTCAAAAATAAAAAATCAAGAAAAATTTTTAATCTGTGGAGCTGGAGCTTTTGGGTCATCTGCAATTAAATACGCGGAAAAAAAATCACTTTCTGGCTTAGAGCCTTTTTCAGGACTTCCAGGAACAATAGGTGGCTGGATCGCAACAAATTGCGGTCCTAGTGAAATGAATATCTTAGACATTCTTGAATCCGTTGACGTTATAGACAAAAAAACATATCAATTAAAAACCCTAAAAAGAAATGAATTTGATTATGGGTATAGATACTGTTCGTTGAAAGAAAAATTTGTTATTCTTTCTGCAAAATTGAAATTGAAAAAAAGAACAAAACAGGAAATAAAAGAGGGAAATGAGAAATATATGAAATACAGGCTCTCAACACAACCAAAAGGCAGTTCTGTTGGATGTATTTTTAAAAATCCTCCAAATGATTCTGCTGGAAAAATAATAGATTCATGTGGCTTGAAAGGGTTTAAGATGAAAAACTTAAAAATTTCAAAAAAACATGGGAATTTCATAATAAACGAAGGTGGTGCAAAGGCAAAAGAAGTGTTTGAAATGATTCAAGTAATTAAAACTAATGTGTTTGAAAAAACGGGAATATCCTTAACTGCCGAAGTAGAAAAAATAGGAAAGTTTAAATATGAGTGAAAACCTTTTTGGAAATCAAAAATTAGATAACTTTGATATGAAAGTAAGGGTAATTGCCCTAGGTGGAGCAGGATGCAAAATACTCAAGAGAATCAATAGCAGGCTCTCAAAAAACATGTTTAAAGATGCAATAGACACTTCTGTATCCAGTTTAAAAAACCTTTCAGAAGAGATTAATAAATACGAAATAGCTACGCAAAGATATGGTGGCAAAGGAACTGATTGTGATTACTATGGCCTAAAAGAATACTTGCTTGAAGATGAAATGGAAAATAAAAAAATTGAAAATAGTGAGACAACGGATGTTATTATTTTTATATCTTGTCTGGGTTATGGAAGTGGTTCAGCATTGCTCCCATGGACATTAAAACAACTAAACAACTGTGTGGATCAACTGGGTAGAAAAACAATAAAAATAGGTTTTTTTGTACAACCCATGATTAGCGAAAACCCAGAATCGATAGAAATAATTGAAGATTCATTATTAAATTCAAAAGAAAACCTAGATTCATATCTAATAATTTCAAATGATAAACTTTGTTCAAATTTCACAGGAACCTTCGAAGATGCATTGCATAAAGCAGATTCTTCATTGCTTGAAATAATAAATTTAATTATTAAAAATAATTACAACACTATAAATCTGGACAAAGCAAACATTCTTGAATTTTTTAGAAATGCTGGACAGATACACTTTGGTCAGGGAAAATCAACAGAAGAAATCAAAATAAATACAGCTCTAGAAGATTCCTTTCAAGATACATTCTTAAGGCCTTTACCTATAAACAACCCACCCCATAGAGCATTATGTTGGATCAACGGACCTCCAATCACTGCTTATGAGCATCAGGAGATAATAGAAAATATTTCTTCAAGACTGTCACCTTCAATGGATGGAAGACAAGGAAAGGTAAACATTTCAATAAACACGATGAACCAAAAAATGCTTGAAGTTTATTTAATGCTGAGCAGCAAACAAAAGGTTTTATAAATGGAAATTCCTAAAAATATAAAAGTTGTTGCCGCTGTAAAGAATAGGTTCGAAGATGACCTCAAAAAAATACGCTCTTCAGGAATCAAAGACTTTGGAGAGAATAGACTTCAAGAACACCTCAAAAGAAAAAAAATATTGAAAGATAAAGAAATAATTTGGCATTTTATAGGCAGGCTACAAATGAATAAATTGAACAAGATATCTAAAAATTTTAAATTTATCCATTCAGTATCAAGAATAAAAGAAATTCTTGCTATACACAAGTTAGGACCCCCTTATCCGATATGCTTAATTCAAGTCAATTTGGGCGACGAGTCAAAATCAGGGATAGACACAAATGAACTAAAGCATTTTCTAAACAAAGCAAAAAAAGATGCTCCAGAAGTTCCCCTTGGAGGATTGATGACAATGCCACCATACACACAAGAACCAGAAGAAAATAGACTATGGTTTAGGGAAGTGAAAAAACTAGCAGAAAAAAATTTTAAAAATCCATTTATTTCAATGGGGACAACACAAGACTGGAAAGTTGCTGTATCTGAAGGCACAAACATTCTTAGATTAGGAAGGATCCTTTTTGAATAATACCTGGATTGAGCATTTGATTTTAGGGCTAATACAAGGGGTCACTGAATTTCTCCCAATTTCATCAACTGGACATCTTGTCTTGATAAGAGATTTTTTTGGAATTAATCCAGAAAGCAATACAGCAATTTTAACAATACTACATCTTGGAACCCTATCCAGCCTTTTAGTAGTTAATGGGAAAAAACTTGGGCAAATGATACTTTCAAAACATCCATTTAAAAATATTGAGTTTCATGCACTTTTTATAACAAGTTTGGCCACGGTTCTTTTTTACCTCTCTTTCGAAAGCCTCTTTGAATCAAGCTTTAAAGATGCGGGAAGTGTAGCAATAGGTCTGGTTTTTACAGCATTTATTCTTGTGTATGCAGAATTAAGGAAATCAAAATCTTTCAAAAACCTAAGACACACCACTTTTTTAGACTGGATTGCAATTGGACTTCTTCAAGCAATTGCAATAATACCTGGGGTCAGCCGATCTGGAGCAACGATAGCTGGAGGTTTGCTCATCGGGATGAACAGATATGAATCAGTTAAATTTTCATTCTTGCTTTCAATTCCAGTAATAATAGGTGCCAGCTTGCTAAAACTAGAAAATATAAATTCATACATATCAACAAATCCAGGACCTTCCCTACTCGGTTTTTTAATATCCTTTGTTTCTGGAATATGGGCAATGAAATTTATGTTAAATTATGTAAAAAACAACAAACTAGAGCCATTTGCAATCTACTGTCTTGTTCTGGGGTTCATTTCAGTCATAATAATTAAACCATGAAAAATATAAAATTGAATTTTGAAGTTGTTTTAATTTTCTCAATACTATTCCATATGTTTGCAACAACTACACAAATTTTTGACCCGCTTGCAGAAAGCTATAGAGTGTTTTTTGAAAACTTATGGGGTGAAAATTCTTGGATATACCCTTTACTTTTATACCATCCCATTTCATCAGCTTTTCAAAAAAACAAAAAAGCAAGGTTGCTTTTTATCCCCTGGGTTTTTCTTTTTGCAGAAAAATATGAAATGGGTGGAACATGGAGTAAAAACATCTATTCTTTCTTTGAAGGAATAATTGGTAACGAAGGAATTCTCGTTTTGGATATTTTTGCTTTTATATCAATAGGTATTATTTATTTTTGTTTAGATGAACATATAAAGAATATGTTTAAAGACATTTCGAAAAAAGGAGATTTTGAACAGGATTTCGATTCAGGAGATTTTGAACAGGATTTCAAATCTCTAAAAGAATCCAATGTAACTACAAATGACCTGATAAAAAAAGATGCTAGAAAAAAAACTGTTAAAAAAATAATAAAAACCTTTAAAAAGAAAGAGGTTAAAAAGCCAAGAAAACAACTTAAAAATGACAAAAATTACAACATCCCAATGACGCTTTTAAAAAAACCAGAAGCCGTAATTGAAATGGGCAAAAAAGAAATAAACCATATGGCAGAAACGATAATAAAAACTCTTAAAGATTGCGCAGGAGCAGATGCATTTTTTGAAAGCTGTGCTCAAGGAAGGTCCGTGATTAGATTTGAATTCAGGGTTCCTGCATCAGCAAATCTTCCAAAAATAAGAAGTTCTGCGGAAAACATTGCAGTAGCAATAGCAAGCATAGGGAAGGTGAGAATTGAAGCTCCTGTCATTGGCAAAAGCACAATAGCTGTTGAAATACCTCAAAAAAACAAATCGATACTTAGGTTAAGTGAAGTTATAGAGAATCAGAAAAAATCAGATGGTTTAAATTTTGTAATGGGAGCACAAGTTGATGGAAAACTTTTAAATGTTGACCTTTCAGCATTGCCACATATGTTAGTTGCAGGAGCAACACAATCAGGAAAATCTGTTTTTATAAATACGCTTTTATTAAACCTAATATACAGGAAAAGTCCTGAAGATTTGAAATTGATACTTGCTGATATGAAAAAAGTTGAATTGACACTTTATAAAGACATCCCACACCTTTTAGTTCCTATAGTTTCAACACCTGACCCAGCATTAAATGCATTAGATTGGGCTAGAAAAGAAGTAGATAGAAGATATGAACTACTAGAAGAATCAAAAACAAAAAATCTTGAAGAATACAATAAAAAATCAAAGAAAAAACTTCCTTATATAGTTATAGTTCTAGAAGAATTATCTGCTCTTTTGATTACATCTAAAAATAGAGTTATTGAATCATTATCGGACCTGTCAGAAAGAGCAAGAGCTGCAGGAGTTCATCTAATTGCAACAATGCAAAGACCTGATTCTAAAAAACTTGATGGGTCAGTGAAAGCAAACCTCCCTGGAAAAGTTAGTTTTAGGCTTGGAACAAGATCAGACTCAATTACCGTTTTTGGAAGAGGAGGAGCTGAAAACCTACTTGGAAGAGGAGATTTGTATTTTGACAGTCCAACACATCCTGAGTTAATAAGGTG
Organism: uncultured bacterium; assembly: GCA_964517115.1. Taxonomy (GTDB): domain Bacteria; phylum UBP7; class UBA6624; order UBA6624; family UBA6624; genus UBA6624. The sequence goes on along the minus strand of CAZFBE010000003.1, from coordinate 47,386 downwards.
TCAAGCGCCTTTAGTAGAAACAGAAGAAATAGAAAATGTATTAAGTTATCTTATAAAAAATTATGGAGAAGCAAAATATGATGAATCTGTTGAAGAGGAAGTAATCACTCCAATAGATGAAATAAGTGATGATATTTTAGAAGGCATGTCAAGCACTGATCGTAAATTGATAGCTGACATAAGACAAAGGATAAAAGATGAAGATGCAATTAGCGTTAGTCAGCTTCAAAGAATTTTTGGAATTGGATACAATAAAGCCTCTAGGATGATGATGATAATGGAACAATTGAACTGGGTGCATCAAGATCCAAATACATCAGCAGGAAAAAAAGGATGGATGGTTGACTTGTGAGAAAAAAAATAAAAATTGAAACAATTGGACAAATCATGAATCCCGGAAATCAAAAAAATTTCATTTAAATGAATCCAGAATTTTTTTCAATAGGAGATTTCTCAATTAGATGGTATGGAATCTGTATGGCTTCAACAGTTTTTATTTCATGGTGGTGGTCAGCTAGATGGATAGAAAATAACAAAAAGGCTGGCCTTGATAAAAAAGAATTTGAAGATGGCCTTTTTTGGGCTGTTGTATGGGGGATAATTGGAGCAAGGCTTGTCTATGTTTTGACTAATTTATCAAAATATGACAACCTCCTAGACAGTCTACAAATATGGAAAGGTGGGCTTTCTTTTCATGGAGCAATAGGTTTTGGAATTTTATACTGGTGGTTTTGGACCAAAAAAAGAAACATAAAGTTAACAAGGGTTCTTGACCTTCTCACCTACCCTTCAGCAATTGGAATAATTTTTGGAAGAATCGGAAATTTTATGAATGGCGATGATGCAGCAGGAAGATTGACAAATTTACCTATTGGTTACACATGGCCAGAAAGAGCATATGGCTTTTCTAGCTTTTGTCCAAATCCAGGAGAAACAATTTCAAATTGTTCAATGGAACTTATAAGAGGCCCAGTGCACCTTTCCCAAGTTTATGGAATGATGGTTGGATTGATTCTTTTTTTAATACTTTGGATTGGTACAAGGCAGCCAAAACATGAAGGATGGCTAACAGGGCAATGGCTGATATGGTATTCATTATTAAGGTCAGTTATAGAAGAACCTTTCAGAAACAATCCGATCTACTGGAAACTCTTTGAAAATCCTGAAATTGGATTTTCAATATTGACCTTAACGCAAATAGTTTCGATATTAATAATCGCAATAGGAGTTTTAGTGCTAAAAATAACAGAAAAAAACCCAACTAGCCCATGGACTGGTTTGAATTATTTTAAAATTAGGGAGGGTTCCAAATAAAATGAAAAAAATATTAACAATTTTCCTTACCTCACTGCTCCTTTGTTCTTGTGGGAAGGTAAACAATGAAAGCACTCTTTTATACCTGGTTAACGAAAGGCCTGATGAAGTTGTAATAGTTGACACCTTAGATGAAAAGGTTAGCAATAGGTTTATGGCAGGTGAAGGATTGAATGACTTGACATTGCTTCCTAAAAAAGGCTTAGGATTCATAGCAAATCAACATGGAGGGGTAATATCTGTTGTTGATTTAAACATAGGCACCCTTGAGAGTGAAATTCCAACAAAGGGATTCCCTCTTCACTTAACCAGCCCTCCTTCAGGTGAAATAATATATGCAACTGTAGCAAATCCAGAAACACTTCAAGCAAATGATGTAAGTATATTTTCTGTAGATTCAGGAACTCTTATAGATTCGATACCTGTTGGGAACACAATCAACAATATCGAAATACATCCAAATGGGAATGTCCTTTATGCGACAAGGGCAAATACAGCAATGCTTTTTCTGATTGACACAAAAGAAAAGACTATAAAAAAAGAAAAGGTTCTTTCAAACTCACCTGCAGCAATGGCAGTAAGCCCCAATGGGGAATACATCGCTCTTGCACTCACTCAAACCGATACTGTTCAAATATATGACAAAAATGCAGATGAGCTTATCTTCTCTATACCAGTTGGAGATGCTCCAAGGGCAGTCACTTTCTCAGATGACAGCAAGTTAGTTTTAGCAGCAGACATGAGAACAAGATTCGTTCATATTGCAGAAACTGAAAGTGGGGAAATTGTTGGAAAAATAAAATTCGACATGGCTCCAACAAATCTAAGAGTTGTTAACAATAAAGTCTGGGCAACAGTAAAAGCTCCATTTATATTTGGGGCAGATTTGAAAACACTGGATATAACAAACAAAATCCACCTTAACTCTGTCCCTGTGACTTTTGAAGTAATTGGGCCAAATGAACTTGGTTCAAAAAATAAAAACTTAAGTTTTTCATGGGTTCTTTTAGGTTTTATTTTTGCTATTTATTATTTAGTCAAAAAAGGAAAAAGCCAAGAAGACGATTCTAAAAAACAGGAGAAAACCGCTTGAAAAGAATTTTAATTTTCATTTTACTATCAACAATAAACTCCTGTTCCGGATCTCAACCAACAAGCGCAAGAATACCTTCAAGTGCAGCAAATACACAAAACAGACCTCCAGTTGTTGAGAAAATGGAAACAACTCCTCGTTTTGTTTCTTTTGAAGGAGAAGCTATAACAAGAGCAATAGCTTCTGATCCTGACTTTGATAGATTGATTTTTTCATGGGAGGTTACAGGGGCAGAAATACTAGAAGGAAAAAATACACCCCTTATAAAATGGAAGGCAAACAAAGATTCAGAAAAAGTTAATATAAAAGTTACAGTAAAAGATTCAGATGGCTACAAAGAAGAAACCTCTGAAATAGACCTAACGAACAAAAAACTCTTTCTTGAACACCAAAAACCAGAAAAAGAAAAATCTGGAGAAAAATATAAAGTTTTTTTGAAAACAATAAATTTAGATTCATTTGGACTTGCAAGCATCCAAATCAACTACCCTTCTGAAAAAATGATTTTGGAAAACATTGTTTTCAATGGGATTGAAAAAAACAATCATAATAACTGGTACGCCATTACAGACAATTCCTCACTTGGGAAAATAACAATCATTTTATTTCCGAATAAAAATATTGAAAAAAATGGTGGGAAAATATCAACATTAAATTTTATTTTACGAGATGACTCTTACCCAGAGATAGAAGAATTTTATTTTAAACATAATGGAAAAGAAATAGGTGCATGGAACTCAAAAAAAGAATTAATACCCCTAGCTTTCATTTCTCCAAAAGAATAAAAAACAACCTTTAAAATAAATACCTTTATTTATTATGTCTAGAAATATTTTTATACGTGGTGCAAAAATTCACAATTTAAAAAATATAGATGTTGAAATACCCGGAAATAAATTTACAGTTGTATCAGGATTAAGTGGATCTGGAAAATCATCTTTAGCATTTGATACCCTTTATTCAGAAGGGAGAAGGCTTTACCTTGAGAGCCTCTCGACTTATGCTAGGCAATTCCTGGGAGATATAAAAAAGGCAAATGTAGATAGCATAGAGGGAATTTCCCCAGCAATAGCAATAAACCAAAGCCCTTTGTCAAAAAACCCAAGGTCTACAGTTGGGACAGCAACGGAATTGCTAGATTTTTTAAGGCTTCTTTATGGAAGAGCAGGCATTCCTTATTGTCCAGAATCAAATAAAAAAGCTATTTCTCAAAATTCAGAATCAATAATAAAAAAGTTATTGGACTATAAAGACGGAATAAAGTACATAATTTATGCACCAATAGAAAAAAGCAAAAAAGGAGAATTCAGAAACCTAATAACAGCACTAAGGACTGAAGGCTATTCAAGATTAAGAATTGATAAATCCATATACAGACTAGATGAAAAAATAAATTTAGACAAAAACAAAAGACATGATATTGATTTAGTTATAGACAGATTGATATCTGGAGGAGACCAAGCAAGAATCTCGAGATCTGTAAAAACAGCTTTAGAAAAAGGAAAAGGTCAAATTATTGTAGAAAATCAAAAAACAAAAAAACAAGAAATTTATAGTGAATTATTTATATCTCCAAAAACAGGAAAAACAATACCAACCTTGAATCCAAGGTTTTTTTCATTCAACTCCCCAGAAGGAGCTTGCAAGAAATGCAAAGGTATAGGGATTATTGAACAAGTTGACATAAATGCATTAATAAATTGGGACAAGAGCTTGATACAAGGTGGAATCAGGCCCCTAAAAGAAAGACTCCTTGACAGATGGCATCAAGCATCAGCAAGGGGAATTATCGAATCATTCGGAGAAGACCCTTCATCACCTTTAAAGAACCTTAAAAAAATAATTTTAGACATAGTTGTTTATGGGTCTGGCGAAGAAAAAATTTCATACATAATGAGATCAAGAAGAGGAAGAAAATACCATTTCAACCATCGAGTAAAAGGAATCTCTTCGGCACTATGGAAAAAAATGTCTAATACAAAAAGCCCGAGCATAAAAAAAAGAGTACAAAAATATATCTCTCAAAAAACATGCCCGGAATGTAAAGGGAAACGCCTTAAGCCCGAAGCTTTAGCTGCAAGATTTTCTGGAAAAAAGTTTTCTGAAATATCAGGAATGTCTTTAGAGGATTTATACAAATGGACAAAAAAGGTAAAAATTTCAAAAAACGAGAAAAAAATTGCTACACCCATATTAAGGGAAGTGAAAAACAGACTTAAATTTTTAATTGAGGTGGGTGTTGGTTATCTTGAAATAGATAGACTCGCATCTACTCTTTCTGGAGGAGAGTCAAAAAGAATAAAACTTGCAAAACAGATTGGGGGAAAAATGTCCGGTGTGCTTTACGTCTTAGATGAGCCAACGATTGGCCTACATCCAATAGATACAAAAAAGCTTATAAAATCATTAAACTCATTGGTAAAACTCAACAACACGGTTGTTGTTGTTGAGCATGACCCTGAAACTATTAAAGAATCTGACCACCTAATTGAAATAGGCCCTGGGGCAGGTCACTTAGGTGGAAAGATAATTTATGAAGGTCACCCAAAACTATCAATCAAAAATAAGAAAAGTTTAATAGGGCCGTGGTTGGATAAAAAGTTTTCAATAAAAAAAGAAGAAAGAACCCTTAAAGAAGGGATAAAAGTAAAACGGGCAAAAGTTAATAATTTAAAAAACATATCTACATCAATACCCTCTGAGGGTTTAACCGTCTTGTGTGGACCGTCAGGATCTGGAAAAAGCAGCCTTCTTCAAGGTGTCATAAATAACGGATACAAGGAAATCAAAAATCATGGAAAACTTTCAAAAGAAATTGCTGATGAGATTATTGGAATAAATAATTATGAAAAAATTGAGCTCATAGACCAATCTCCAATCGGAAGAACCCCGAGAAGCAATCCGGCAACATATACGGATATATTCACAATAATAAGGAATATACTTTCAAAAACTCCAGAATCTCAAAGTGAAGGCTATACAGCTGGATTTTTTTCATTCAATGTTCCTGGAGGGAGATGCGAGTCCTGCAATGGAAGCGGCTATAAAGAAGTAGAAATGCATTTTTTAGCAGACGTATCTGTCAAGTGTCCATTATGCGAAGGTCAAAGATATGGGCAAGAGGCACTATCGATAAAATACAAAGGTTTAAATATATCTCAAATACTGAACCTCTCAGTTGATGAATCAGTAAGCTTTTTTGACAACTTCCCTCCACTCAAAAGAAGACTTAAAGTTCTTTCGGAAGTTGGGCTTGGTTATATTTCTCTTGGACAACCAGCAACAACCCTTTCTGGCGGAGAAGCTCAAAGATTAAAACTTTCCAAGCATCTTGGAAAAAGCAGAAAAGGAAAGTCTTTAATACTGCTGGACGAACCAACAACAGGGCTTCATCCAGATGATATAAAAAAATTAACAAATGTGTTCGACGAACTAATAAAACAAGGAAACACATTAATGGTAATAGAGCACAATTTACAAGTTTTATCATATGCAGACTGGATTATTGAAATGGGAGAAAAGGGAGGAAGGGAAGGTGGAAAAATAATCTTCGAAGGAAAGGTGTCTGAGTTAACGAAAACAAAAACACCAACAGCAAAAGAAATAAAAAGATGGCAAGGTTTTAACGATTAGAAAAAACTTGAAAAAATTAAAAATCCCAAATCTTCCAGGGGTTTATAAATTCATTTCAAAAGATAAAAAAGTCATATATATAGGGAAATCAAAAAACCTAAAAAAAAGGATATCCAATTGGCTTTCCTCAAAAAAGGAAGAAGATAAAAAAGGAAACTTAATGAAATCCCTAATAAAGGAAATTGAATTTACAGTTACAAATAATGAAAACTCTGCACTCATCCTTGAATCAGAAGAAATAAAAATATACAAACCTAAATTTAATGTCCTTTTAAAAGACGATAAAAGTTATCCATACATAAAGATAGTAGAAGATTCATATCCATATTTAAAATTCTCTAGAGCATCAAGGGATGATGGAGAATATATTGGACCTTTTTCTGATTCAAAATCAGTCAAAAAAACTATTTCATTTTTAGAAAAAAACTTTGGAATTAGACCTTGCAGATACGACTTGGAAAAACAAAAAATAAAATCGTGTATCTATTACCAGATGAAACAATGTCCGGCTCCTTGTGAGAAGAAGATAGATAAAAATGCCTATAAAAACATAGTTAAATCTGCAATTAAATTTATAAATGGGGAAAAAAACAATATTTTTGAAATACTTGAATTACAAATGAAAAAATCCTCAAAATTGAAAAACTATGAATTAGCTGCTCAATACAGAGACAAAATAATAAGCTTGAAATCAATCATAAAATCAAAAAAAGATACCGCGAAGACAAACATAAATACCGATTTAGTTTCATTGGTTTCAAAAGATTCAGAAACTATATTCAGTATTACAAAAATAAGAAACGGAAAATTTTTCAATCCATTAATCTACAAAATCAAAAATCTGATTTTTGAAAATCGTGAAAATGTTTTACTAAAAGCCATGGAACAACACTATTTAAAAAATAAAATCCCAAAAAAAATCATCATTCCTTTCAAGAGGGAAAAAGATGATCTTTTTGAACAGTCAACATTCTTTTCAAAAACAAAAATAAGACCCCCTTTCTTCAAATGGGAAAAAACAAAAATGAATGAATCCTATAAAAATATACTCATTAAAAAAAATAATGAAAACCCTGTAGAGAAAAAAGCTTTAAAAGAGTTAGAAAAAAAATTAAATCTTGGATACAACCCTGAAAGAATTGAAGGTTTTGACATTTCTAATCTAATGGGTGAAAATGCAGTTGGAAGTCAAGTTTGCTATAAAAATGGAAAATATGAAAAAAAATTAACAAGAAACTACAAAATTAAATCTGTCAAGAATATAGATGACCCAAAAATGATTGCTGAAATCATTTCAAGGCGATGCAAAAAAATCATAAAAGGTGAAATTCAACCAGATTTAATTCTTGTTGATGGAGGAATAACCCAATTAAAAGCAGCTAAAAAAATTCTTGAAAAATGCTTTTTAAACATACCTGTAATCAGCATTGCTAAAAAATTTGAAAAAATCTACAGTGGGGAAACGCTCAAAGAAGTCAAGATAAAAAAGAATTCCCCAGGACATAACCTATTGATAAGAATAAGAAATGACGCTCATAGGGTTGCATTAAGCCATCATAAAAAAATTAGAAAAAAAAATATTTTTAATTAATTTTAAATTTAAGACCAGTTTTTTCTAACCTTCTTAAAATCGTTTTTGAAGGCAGGTCTAATTCGTGAGTTAAAACCCCACTTTTCAACTCTCCCTTGATTGCAAGCCTCATAATTTCAGCGGCAGGAAAACCAGTTGTCCTTTCCATGGATGTTAAACCTGTTTCAATATCATTTTCATCAACTAACAAAATTTCCATTTCAGAACTTTCCCCTACTACCTTGACAAGAAGAATCACCATGTCTTCTTTTGATGTAGGTATTTTTGATCCAAGTTTTTTTTCTGCAAAACTTAATGCATTGTCTTGCCAATTTTTTTCAAAAAAACCATCTTCTTTCCATTTGAACATTAAATCCCAATGCCCTGGCCACCTTAATGTTTTATATTTGTAATTATCCAAAACACCATAAAAACTACTTGCAGCGGTACTTATCCCCCCTCTGGTTAAAGAAGCCTCAAAATCACCAACCCCATCTATACTTATAGATTCTTTCCCTGACAAACACCCTTTTTCTTTAAGTTCTCCATTCTCAAGAATCATTTCTGACCCAGAATATTCATTCAACAAACCTTCAGCAGCAAAAAATAGATAATGCTTAAAATTGTTGCTTAAAGGCTTTTTGGGCAATCCCCCACAATAAATCTTTACACTTTTTGATTTAGGAATCCTTGACAGGCCATAAGAAGCAAGCAATTGGCCTAAGCCAGGAGCAAGCCCACAGTCAGGAACAATTGAAACCTTTTTCTTAAAGGCAGAATTGTTCATCTTGTGTTGAATGGCAACAATATCTGGATTTCCCCCTAAATCAACATAATGGATGTTGTTTTTTATTGAATATTTAGTTAACTCTTCTGAAAGCATATACGAAGCTGAATTAACAATTCCTTCAGGCTTATACATCAAAGACCATTCGTTAGGACTAGAAGCATCTAAAGATTGAAATTGTATACTTGCACTTTCAGGAAAATTTTCTTGAGAAAAAATTATGAAATCTTCAATTTTCTCTGAATCTCTATCTACAAGAATTATTTCATGGTCAAAGGACAAGTTGTAAGCAATCGCCCTGCCCTGCCTTCCCGCTCCAACAATCAAAACTCTTGACATGATTTAATCATAACAATCAGTAATAAAGATTAGGTTTTAGAATTAAAGAAATTAACTAAATGGAAGGAATTGTAAAATGGCTATAAATTTTTTGTTAAATTCAATATTAGAACTTGCATGGATAGAAAGCTGGTGGAGCAAAGTGGACTGGAACAACTTTATACTTTACCCTGTTTCTGGTTGGCTTATAGGTGTCATCCTTGTAGGTATTTTTCACAAGAAATTAATTTCCTACTTAAAGGAAAAAGGGAAAGGGGAAGCTGAAAAAGTTGTTTCTTCAATAGAGAAACCCCTATCCCATCTCATAATACTGATGGCAACACAAAGAGGGATTGTTGTTGAAAATATCAGTATATCTAAAGATGCCGATGAAGTGATAGGAAAAATTTTCTTGGTGCTTATTTCAATAACTGTAGCAAGTTTAGCAAAACATTTAATTGGTTTTATTTTTGCAACAGTTCTTGAGCCTATTGCGGAAAAGAGCGAAGGAAAAATTGATGATCAAATTATTGCTGTTTTAAAAAATTCATCTGGTGGGTTAATTTGGATAATCACAATAACGGTCATAATAAGTGGTTTTGGATATGATGTTAAAGCGCTTGTTGCTGGTTTGGGAATTGGAGGTTTGGCATTTGCTTTTGCAGCAAAAGATACCTTGGCTCAAGCCTTTGGCGGAATCGTTCTTTTCATGGATAGGCCTTTTGAAGTTGGAGATTCTGTAGAGATAGATGGAGTTAGAGGTGATGTTGAAGAAATCGGTCTTAGATCAACAAAGTTAAGAGGCCTTGACAAAACAGCCATCATAATACCCAATGCTACAGTCTCTTCAGCAACCATAACCAACAGAAGTAGAAGATCGGGCTTTAGGCAAGACGTAATGTTGGGGCTTGTTTATGACACCCCTACAGAGCTTATAAAGAAAGCAAAAGAAACCTTGGAAGAAATAATAAAGAAACACCCCGAAACAAAAGACAAATGTTGGGTCAATTTACTTGAATTTGCTGATTCGTCATTGAATCTTGAAGTCGTTTACTGGATTAAGAAAAAATCCGGAGGAGACTTAAGGAAAGTAAGACATGAAATCAACATAACAATATTAGAAGAATTCAACAATCTAGGCCTTGAATTTGCCTTCCCAACAACAACAATTGATTGGGACTCGTCAAAAGAAAATTAATGAAATTGATTTTCCTAATAAGCTTTTTGCTCGTGGAAAAAACACAAGAAGCAATAATTATCATGGAACCACTCATAGAGGCTTTTATTGAATTTGAAGGAAGTCCTCCAAAACAGTGTGAACAATTAAGAGAATCTCCTGCTTTCTTTGCTATTTTAAAAAGCAATTCAGGAGAAAGAATCGGATGCAAAAATCTCAAATCTAAACCTATAGAAGGTGCAGGAAAAAATAAATGGGGAATGTTTTTTAATCAAAAAACAAAAGTAATTGATTTTTATTCTGAAAATGAAAAAATTTTCTCAAAGCCAGAAAGACAGAAGTGGGAAAAAATCCCCTTAGGCCAATCATTTGCAAGGCTTCTTGGGAAAGTAAAAAAAATTTTAGAGACAAAAGGGAAAGACAAAAAACTTACTTATGATGAAGTTAAATCTTTTGGTGGGGATTTTTTAGGAAAATCGACTCCACATAACCTTTGGGAAAACGGCACTCTCTCTCAAAGCACCCTTGAAGGTAATCTCAACGACGCATTTTCAAGGTTTGAAAAAAATCTGCCTGGATGGATTATAGATATGGAAAATGAATGGGTTTATGAAATAAGAATCATTAATAAGAAAACAGAAATTTCATTTTTTTCTTTTAATTAAAAATGCTGGAAAAAAAAATCAAAAACCACATACCAGAAAATTTTTCAAAATTAGATGATGCCTGGATTGTTGGCGGTGTGATAAGAGAGATGCTAATAGATTCAAAAAACCCTGTAAAAGAAATAGATATTGCAGCAAATATAAAGAATCGTGAAGAAATAACGGAGATGTTTACAGCTAGTTATGGAAAAGGAAACAAGGTTAACAAGAAATTTGAAACTATCAGATTCCATGATGATGAAATAAATATTGACATAACATACTTTAAAAACAACATAAAAAAAGATCTTTTAAGAAGAGACTTCACATTAAATTCAATTGCATGGAATAAAAAAAATGGATTTTTTGATCCTTTGTCTGGTATCGAAGACATCAAAAAGAAAAAAATAAATTACTGCAAAAAAGAATCTATAGAAGATGATCCTGTAAGAATCCTGAGAGCTTTAAGAATTGCATTAAAGCATAATTTTTCACTTAGCGACTCTTTAAAAAAACAAATCTCGAAGAAGAAATACCTTATAACGCAATTTCCTGGAGAAAGAATAAGGGGAGAAATGAAGAAAGGATTTGAAATTAATGCGTTTGAGTTTTCTAAATCAATGATGGAAATAGAAATTTTTGAAAACTTATTTGAAGCTTGGAAAAAAACCAAAGAATGTAAGGCGAATTCAGTTTCAAAAATGAATGTAGAAGAACATTCCTTGAAAACTTTAGAAAACTTGGAAAAAATTATTGCTTGTCCGAAAAGATACTATCCTGCATGGGAAGAACATTTTGAAAAATTAGACAAACCAAAATGGTGGATGTATCTAGGAGCCTTGCTTCATGATATTGGAAAACCAAAAACAATCTGTATTAACGGAGAAAAAACCACATATCCAAGACATGCTCAAATTGGCTTCAGTTTAATTGAGAAAGATATTGAAAATCTAAAATTTTCAAAAGAAGAAAAAAATGGAATTGAGACTATTATTTCAAATCACCTAAGAGTCTCTCAACTTGCAAACAATAATGATACTCCAACAAAAAGAGCAACCAATAAGTTTTTTAGAAATCTACAAGAATTGTCTATGTTTTTTATATTCCTGGATCTCGCTGATGCAAGCGCTTATCCAAAAAAGATTTCAAAAGAAATATTAACAAAAAATCACTTAAAAATTCATGATTTTTTATTTGATTCATTTTTTTTAAAAAAAGAAAAAATAATGCCTGAACCTCTTTTAAATGGAGAAGATCTAATTCAAATTGGATACGAGCAAGGACCACTAATTGGCAAAACATTAAAAAAAATAACAAACTTACAGATTTCTGAAAAAATAACTAATACGAGAGAGGCTCTCAGGTATGCAGCTCAGGAGTTAAATGGGAAATGATTGAAGTAATCTTTGGAATAGTGTTATTGATTTTTGGTGGAGAGATAGCAATCAATACTTCTGAAAAAATTTCTAAAAAATTCGGAATCTCAAACCTAACTATTGGATTATCTTTAATAGCAATAATGACAAGCCTCCCAGAAATATTTACAAATATTGCAAGCGGAATTGAAAATGAAGCAAATATCGCTCTTGGAAATGTTTATGGAAGCAATTCCTCGAATGCTCTCCTTATAGGGGGTATCGCTTTGATATTTGGGGTTCATCAAAAAAAATACAAAAAAATAAGTAACTACCTAGCAGTCATAGCTCCAATCATCCTTTACTTCTTTTGCCTAAACTCAGAAATAACACAACTCGAATCAATAATACTTATTTTCTTGTATATCTTTTTTTCTAAAACACTATTCCCAAATAAAAAAACAAAAATAAAAAAAGAAAGAAAATTAGAAATAAAATTATTTTTTAACATAGCTGCATCTATCCTCCTTTTATGGATTGGTGGGAATATGGCAGTTGAAGGAGCGATTTCTCTTTCGAAAAATTTTGGCTGGTCTGAAGCTTTCTCAGGATTGATTTTAGGCTTTGGAACAAGTTTGCCAGAACTCACAGTTACATTTGCAGCAATAAAAAAGAAGAATCTGGAAATGGTTTCAGGCAACCTTATTGGATCAAACATAATCAACCCTCTCGTTGCCATGCCCTTTGTAACAATTTCGGGAAATATGAGCATTGCCAACAACTCTGAAATGATATGGTGGGCAGTCGCTGGAACAATCATGTATATATTTGGAACAATTCAAAAAGAAGGTGTTAAAAAAATTATTGGTGCAATATCAATTGCTCTTTTTGTATTGTTGATATTAAATCAATCTGGATGATACGTCTTTTTTTTCAAAGCCATTTCAAGAATAATTTTTGCTGAACTTTCATTTCTTTGAATACTGTCTAAACTTCTGTCTGTTGTCAATCTTTCATCTATAAACTCAATTTCAAAACCTTCGCTTTTCAATTCTTTAGCAATTTTTCTAACATGAATTGACATATCTGAATCACCCCCAACCATCCTTAAAGGAAGCCCTAAAACTATCAATTCAACATCATTTGCTGAAGCCTCTTCAGATATTAGGGCTGAAGAAGAATCTTGAATTTCTTTTGTCCAGCTTTTTACTATAATTTTCTGTGCAGTGTCTGACAAGGCAAAACCATGAAATCTAGTACCAACATCACAAGATAAAATTCTTTTCACTTCAATATTTCTTCTATAGACTTCAAAGAAGGGATTAAGCCTTTTCTGTTTGTTCCTCTTCCTTGTGCAAAATTTTCCTTTCCACCACCACTTCCAGAAATAAAACCTGAAACACCCTTCAGGATAGAAGATGCGCTTAATTCGTTTTTAATTGAATCTCTGGAAAGAGATATGCAATAATTAAATTCATCTGAACTGGTACATAGAAAAGCAACTACCGCATCTTTCCTTGAACAAAAAGACTTTCCAAGGTCAGTCAAAATATCTTTTTCAACATCTTTAGAAAAAACCACCTTAACTCCATTTATCTCTTTTGATGATTTGATTAGATCGTCATGAAGGCTTTTTATTTTTGACACATTTAGAGTTTTTATTTTTTTCTTTAAGTCTTTTAATTCTTTTTCCATGGAGGATATCTTGTTTTCAAAATTGTCTTTATTTATGCTCCACCTACTTGAAAGCTTGTCTATCAAAGAGTAAGAGCCTGTTGCTAAATCTTGGGAAAGAGACCCTGTAGAAACTTCGAACCTTTTGACCCCTTGCGCAATTGATGAAAAATTAGTAATGATAAAAGAACCAATTTCACTAGTACTGCTGACATGAGTTCCTCCGCAAAGTTCAATACTGAAATCTGAAATTTTTACAACTCTTACATTTTCAGAATTGTATTTTTCTCCAAATAAAGCCATTGCCCCCATTGACTTTGCATCTTTTAAAGAAGTATGTGAAATATCAACAGGTGCATTTGAAAATACCCAATCAGAAACAATAGATTGAATTTTAAATAAATCATCATCAGAAATTGAATCTTCCAAAGTAACATCAAATCTGAGCCTATCTTTCTCAACCAGGCTTCCAGCCTGAACAACAGAATCGCCATAAACAACTCTTAAAGCAGAATGCAGCAAGTGGGTTGCTGTATGTGCTCTTTCGCATCCGCGCCTAGATTCAGCATCAATTTGGATGCTTAAAATTTCATCTAAGCTTATTTCTTTGTTTTTCTTCCCTTCATGAATGAGATTACCTCTATCCCAGAAAGTTTTCTTTACAGTGAATACTTTTTCATTTAAAGAATTTAAAAAAATCCCACTATCTCCAATCTGGCCTCCACCCTCGGGGTAAAAACAAGTTTCGTCTAGTATTATTCTTGTATTCTCACCCTTGGAAGCAATGCCTTTTACAGAAGAAGACAAAATATTAGTATTCTTTCTAATCGTTTCAACATTTCCTCCTGCATAAGTCCAAGCACTTCCCTTCTCAGCCCTGTCAGATTGGGATCTTTTTCTCTGCTTCTGCAAAGCTTTTTGGAAACCGTCATTATCAATTTTCAACCCTCTTAAAGAAGCTATATCTTCAGAAATTTCCAAAGGCAGTCCATAAGTGTCGTACATTTCAAAAATAACATCTCCGGGTATAACTTTTTCATCCATTTCATCCAATCTAGACTCAAGCTCCCTCTCCCCTCTGCCCACAGCCTTCCTAAATGAATCTTCTTCACCTTCAATTAGATTTGAAATGAAACTCTTTTTATTTTTTAAACCATCATAAACATCTTCATATGCTGAAAGACTAGGTAACAAACCTTTAAGAAAAGGTTCTTCTATACCCAACATCCTTCCCGCTCTTATTGCTCGTCTTAAAATTCTTCTAAGAACATAACCTTTTCCAATATTTGATGGAACAACACCATCTGCTATTAAAAATGCAGAGCTTTTCAAGTGATCTACAACAACCCTTCTGCTTTCTGTATTTTTTTTGCTTGAAATTGAATCCAAAAAATCTAATGAATCCTTAAAAATATCAGTATCAAAAACACTATTTTTCCCCTGGATTGCTGCAGTAACTCTTTCAAGGCCCATCCCGGTATCAATATTTTTTGATGGTAAGTCTTCGACAGATCCATCTTTTAGCTTGTTTTTCGACATAAAAACCAAATTCCAAATTTCCATAAAGCGTTCAGAGTCATCTCCAGGATTCTTGCCGGGATCTTTGTCCTCTCCAAAATCATAAAAAATCTCTGAACAGGGGCCACAAGGTCCTGTTGGACCCATTGACCAAAAATTATCCTCATCTAAGAATAATAATTTTTCTTCTGGAAAGCCTATCTCTTTAGTCCATATCTCGGCTGATTCCACATCCTTCTTGTGGACAGTAACCCATAAATTATCTTTATTTAAATTCAACTCTTCCAATAAAAAATCCCAAGAAAAATAAATTGCCCTTTCTTTAAAATAATCACCAATAGAAAAATTTCCAAGCATCTCAAAAAAAGTACAATGCCTAGGAGTCTTTCCAACAGAATCTATATCAATAGTTCTTATGCACTTCTGACAACTTGTTAACTTTCTAGATGGAGGATCCTTTATTCCTAAAAAATATGGCTTAAGTGGAGCCATTCCAGCAGCATTAAAAAGAAGGGTTGGATCTCCGTTTATAGGCAATGGTGAACTTTCAATAACAAAATGATTCCTTTTTTGAAAATAATCTATAAATTTTTTTCTTATTTCAAATGAATACATCTCTATTATTTTAGGGTTTAAGTTATAAATTTAATAAAGATGACTTATCGAGACCAGCTCTTCTAGCCTGATTTACAGCCATTTTCATAAAATCCAAGTGGTTTATTGAATGTGCATCAGTATTCAAAGACAGTTTAATTCCTAAGTTACTTGCCTCTCTTGCAACTGTTGCATTGACGTCAAGCCTTTCAGGGTTAGCGTTGATTTCTAGAGCTATATTGGTTTGTGAAAGCTTGCTCAAAACCCTACTCCAGTCTACATAATAACCCTCTCTTATCAAAAGCCTTCTTCCTGTTGCGTGCCCAAGAACATCCATGTTTTCATTCTCTATTGCCTTTAAAATTCTTTCTGTCTGATCTCCCTCTAAATTTTGATGAATGCTTCCAACCACCCAATCAAGTTTCTTTAAAATTTCATTATCGTAATCAAGAGATCCATCATTAAGTATGTCACATTCAGATCCAGCAAAAACATCTATATCCCATTTTTTATTCTTGATATAAGAACATTGACTCAATAATTTCTCTTCTTTAAGACCTCCAGCATAAGATGCACTTTTGCTATGGTCAGTTATTGCAATTCTTTTATAGTTTTTTTTAGACGAAGCTTCAACCATCTCTTCAATCGAATTAATCCCATCGCTATAGTTTGTGTGCATATGCATGTCAGAATCAATTTCATCAATACTAAGTAAATTTGGAACCCCTGTCTTGAATTCAGAAGCCTTCCAGATTCTCAACTCAGGGGGTATATAGTCGTAACCATTCATTTTATAAATTTTCTCTTCCGAATCAGATTCAAACAATTCAATATCATCTAAATGAGCCTTTAGCGATGAAGTCTCCAGGCACCTTGTTCCAAAATTTGATTTTTTACATAAAAAAATATCCAGATTTCTTTTTTCAAAAAAACCTTTAATCAGACCTTTTTCAAGTTTTCCGTTGAATTTTTTTATAATCTTGTCGATTTTTGGCTCTTCCTCACAGACACAAACAAGTTCTATAGAATTCAATATTTCATCACACCTTGCCAAGGAACCTGTTTTTTTGAATTGAAAATCAGGATTCTGTTTTTTTATTTCTGAAAAGATACGAGACCCTTCATAAAGCAAAAATTTACCTCTGTATTTTTCATGAAATTTAATTCCTCTTCTTATGTTCTCATTTTGTGTTTTTGAAAAAAAATCAAGATCTTTTTGGAAAATCATATTTTTCAACTTGTCATAATTAAAAATCTTTGCCTTGAAAAGCTTTTTCATTGATCCAACACCCAGACCCCTAATGCTGGAAAAATCCCAGAAAGACTTGGGTATTTTCTCATCAAGCTCATCCATCTCCTTCAGCCTTCCGGTTAAAACAATTTCAGATATTTTTTTTGAAATTGAAATGCCTATACCTGGAATTTTTTGATAATCTCCAACAAGCTCAAGAGAGTCTGTTAGATTTTTTACAGTCCTTGAAGCCTTTCTTATTGCAATTATCTTGAATGGGTTCTCGCCAATCAACTCTTTTGAATCCGCTAATCTTGATAATATTTTTGAGACCTTTATGTTTAAACTTCTAGACACGATAATTTGATTCTAAAATTACTATTAGAAAAATTTTGAATTTAAATAAAAAAATAAACAAGACGTTAAAAGAGATATTCCAGAATGAAAACAAATATAGAGCATCAGCAGAAAAAAAGACTTCAAAAATTTCAAAAGCTGTTGAACTATATGTTGATTCAATCAAAAAAAATGGAAGAATCTTCTATGTTGGAGCAGGGACAAGTGGAAGAATTGGCGCATTGGATGCAGCTGAGATCCCTCCAACCTTCGGATTAAAACCTTCCAAGGTTCAATCTCTTATTGCAGGAGGGAAAAAAGCATTTTATGAAGCTGTTGAAGGAAGTGAGGATGATTCAGGTAACGCATGTGAAGTCATAAAAAAAATCAAACTCCAAAAAAAAGACCTTGTAATAGGTTTAAGTGCAAGTGGATCCACGCCTTGGACAAATACTTTTTTAAAAAAGGCAAAAAAAATTGGATGTAAAACGGTTTCAATCGTGAACAAGGAAAATAGCAAAATTAAAAAAAATTCTGATATATGTATCGAAGCACCTGTTCAAAAAGAATGGCTTGAAGGAAGTACAAGAATGGCTTCAGGAAACATAACCAGGTCTGTCCTAACTGCGATATCAACAACCTCTTTCGTAATTCTTGGAAATGTATTTGAGAGAAAAATGATAAAAATAAAACCAACAAATAAAAAACTTAAAAATAGAGCTATAGGAATACTTAGCAAAATAACTAGAATGAACGAAAAAGAATCTGAAGAAACCTTAAAAAAAAATAAATGGAGCCTTGAAAAATCAATACTGATAAAAAAATTAAAAATCAGTCCAAAAGAAGCAAAAAACCTTTTAAAAAACAAAACTTTAGAAGAAATACTCCAAAATGAATGAACTTTGGATTGGGTTGCTCTCAGGAACCAGCATGGATGCTGCTTCAGCTGCTTTAATAAATTTTGAAAAAAAACCAAAAATAATCAAGAAAATAAACAACCCTTGGCCAACCAAGTTGAAAAAAGAATTTCAAAATTTTCAAAAAAAGAATCCAACCCCTCTTCAAAAAGACATATCCCTGGAAAAGAAAATGGGAGATCACTTTGCAAAAACAGCATTAAAAATAATGAAAGAAGAAAAAATAAAAGGAATAGGTTTCCATGGACAAACAGCAGCACATAAGCCAGAACTTGGATGGACGCTTCAGGTTGGTGACCCCCAGTTAATTTCAAACATTACAGGAATGACAGTTTGGAGTGACTTCAGATCAAACGACATAAAAATGGGAGGACAAGGAGCACCTCTTGCATCCATAATAGACGAACATCAATGGACAAAAGGGAACGTGTTAAGAGTCAATTTAGGAGGAATCATGAACGCAACCTATATATCTGAAAAAGAAATGATCTCCTCTGACATCTCTGTCTGCAATTATCTTCTCGATTCAATCTGCAAAAAAGAAAACATGAATTTTGACAATCATGGAAAACTTACATTTCGAGGAACTATTGAAAAAAGAAACTTACAAATATTTGGAAACAGTTTTCATGACAAAGAACCTCCAAAAAGCACCCATGTTTCAGAATGGGAAAATGAACTTAAAAAAACTTTATCAGAGATTGGAAAAATGAAAATCGAAAATCAACTTTCTTCAGCTGCAAATGGAATAGTTTTAGAGTTGAAAAAATGGATTAAAAAAAATTGCAAAAAAAAACCATCTGTAGCATATTTTTCAGGTGGTGGTATTTTTAACAAAGGGCTAATGGAACTTTTTCAATTGGAGTTAGGAGAGGATATAAAAGTTGAAATCGACCCTCTTCAAGATTCAAGAGAGGCTTATCTGTTTGCCTTTCTGGCAAAAATGGCAAGTAAAAATGTAAAAATCAGCCAACCACAATTGACAGGAGCTAAAGAAAAATGCATCCTTGGAAAAAAATGGAATCCACAGTATTAAAAATCATCTTCCGATAAATTTCTATATCTAATACCCATGGAATCAAGTTTTGGCAAACTGCGCTCCCATCTTTTTAAAAAACTATCGTAATCTTTTTTCTCTGGGGAGGTCCAAACAACTTCAGCCATTGCAGCAGTCCGGGGAAAGGCCATATACATTAGTTTGTCCCAATCATAGATGTACTCAGTCCACAGATTACCTTGAGCCCCCAAGACTCGATCAACCTTCTCTCCTTGCAATTCTTCAGGAACAGGTTCAAAAGAGTAAACTTTTTTCAATGGCAGATATCCTCCAATAGCTTCCGGTTCAGTTTCTGGATCTCCCTGGTAATAATCAAAATATGAATGAGATGTTGGGGACATAACAATATCATGACCTTTATTAGCAGCATCTATTCCATATTGCCAACTTCGCCAAACCATCATCGCTGCATTTGGGGCAAGTCCTCCCTCTTGAATCTCATCCCACCCAATCAAACGCCTGCCATTTGAATTAAGAAAAGATTCTATTTTCTTAATATACCAACTTTGCAAACCATGCTCATCTCCAAGATCCTCTTGTTTTATAAATTCCTGAACATCCGGATTGTTTTTCCAAGGTCCCTTTGGAGCCTCATCACCTCCAATATGAATAAACTCCGAAGGAAAAAGATCCATAACCTCAGAAAGTACATCCTCCAAAAAATCAAATGTTTCTTTCTTGATGTTATAAACCCCATTTGAAACACCCCACCTTGTCATGACCTTGTCAGAAGCACCTGGATTTCCAAGTTCTGGATATGAAGCAATTGCAGCTGAAGAATGTCCGGGAATTTCAATCTCAGGAACAATGTTTATAAATAATTTCTCAGCATATTTGACAATATTCCTCACTTCAGATTGTGTGTAGAAACCGCAATACTCAACACCGTCACCAACATTCCTGTTTCCTTTTTTCGGAGACTCTTCTCTACAACTACCAAAATCAGTAAGTCTTGGCCATTTCTTAATCTCAATCCTCCAACCCTGATCTTCCGTGAGATGCCAATGAAAATTATTGAATTTGTAGAATGCCAACAAGTCTAAAAACTTCTTTATTTCATCAACGCTAAAAAAATGCCTTCCAACATCCAGATGCATTCCTCTCCATTTGAATCTTGGGCTGTCCTTGATCTTCAAACCTGGCAGAACGCAACTTTCAGCGGGACAACCTTTTAAAGGGAGCAATTGCCTTATAGTTTGTGTAGCGTAAAAAAAACCTTGAGGAGAGTTTGACAAAATTTCTACATAGCGCGAATTGATATTAATAATATATCCTTCATTTCCAATAGATTCATCGTCTATCCAACCAAAATAAACAAACTTATGTTTTTCCTGATCCGACAGTGTAAACTCCTGGCCTTTTAGTGAAAGCGGTTTTGGGTCACCCAACCAGTGTCCGCCAAAAGAAATCTCTGAGTCAATATTTAAAATATCTAAAAAATAACCCAAAGCATCTTCTGTTATTTTCCTTTCTTCAGCGTGAGCAACTTTCCACTCCATGGAGGCCCTGCCTCCCCAAACCCAAAATTTAACATCTTCATCAAAAGAAAACTCTTCGTCTGAGAATGAAATTTCATTCGGTCTTGGAATGATTGAAAAATCCTCTTTAAACATGTCAACAAAAAAAAGAAAATAAAGAATAAACGAATACATAAAAAAAAACCTCCACCTCATAAAATTCTAAACTTGATTTTTATTCAGCTGAAAGTAGCCAAAATCTCGGAAAGAAAAGAAGTTGGGAAGAATATCAAGAAAATAAGAAAAACCATCAAAATCAAATCACATCTAAAGCATTGTTTTTTTGCCTTTTGAACATCTCCAATTTCATTCTCTATTTCATAAGAAACCTTTGTACAAAACTTCAGACTTGCAGCCTCGGTTAATATGGCAAGGATAACGATCAGAAGCTTATTCTTAACGGCTGAAGAATTTATTACGTATGAAATGAAAATAGGGTTTTCAAAAAAAAGAATTATCGAAGCAGAAATCGGAACAATCGTCATTAAGGATATTTCGATTTTCCTTAAACCATTCTCAAGAAATTTTGCTTTTTCAAAATCATTTTCTTTGATTCTTTTAACATAATTGTTTCTATAAAGAACAAAAACAAACCAAGAAAAGGTCAAAAAGCTGTTAATCTGCCAAAAAACTATATTTGATGAAAGGTCCATTTAGGTTAGGTAAGTTTTCAATCTTGATGCATGAGCTAAAACTATTGGCATTATCTCTTTAGCATATATAGAACCAATAGAACCCTTCCTGGCCTCTTCTTCAGAAAATCTTGATATACCATCACCCCTAGCCCTTCCACCATAAACCAAAAGAGGAACCCGGTGCCAAGAATGGCCCTTGTAACAACACGGAGTGCAGTGGTCTCCTGTAACAACAAGAACATCAAAATTCGACTCTTCCATAATTCTCCTTAATATTGAATCAGCTTCCTCAACACACAATGTCTTTTTTTTAAAATTTCCATCTTCTCCAGCAGCATCTGTATCTTTGTAATGGAAAAAAACAAAATCTTCTTTAGAGCTCGCAGCTTCTCTAATTCTTGAATCTGCATCGTTTGGATATATTTTTGCATTCATTCCAAGATATTTACCAACACCTATATAGCAAGGATAATTAGCTATAGCTTTACATGTTATCAAATGTTTTCTTTCCATTGTTTGAACTGGCCTTAAAACATCTGCACCTCTAAGCAAAACACCATTGGCTTTTTTCTCATTTTTAATTATTTCATTAGCAAATTGAGTCCATGCAGACATGACAAGCCTAGATCTTCTTAAATCACTTTTAACAGTGGGGAATCTAGGACAAACACCAGTTTTGCCAGAATCGTTACCCGGCAAAGGGCCGTTTAAGCCATCTCCTCGAAAAACAACTGAAAATCTATGACCTTTTCCAGGAATCAAAATTGCTTTACATCCTTCAATGTCTATATTTGAGATTTTATTTAAAATCTTAATAGCCTCTCTGGTTTTTATTCTCCCTGCCCTTCTGTCTAAAACTTCTCCATCTTTAAACAATGCCAAGTTTCCCCTAACAGCTAAATCTCCTGGAATCAAATCAAAACCCAAGCCAAGAGCCTCAAAAACACCTCTTCCAGTTGCGTATTTAATTGGATCGAATCCAAAAAGAGCCATATGCGCCATTTCTGAGCCAGGAGTAATACCCTCTCCTATTGGAAGATGCATTCCCATAACACTTTTTTTTGAAATTGAATCCAGGTAAGGTGTTTTGGCTTCAGTTAGCGGGGTTTTATTTTCTTGATTTGGCAAATCACCAACACCATCTATAACAAAAAACAATATTCGCCCACCCTTAACGGCTAACTGATTCCAATCTAGATTCATTTGATTATTCGAAATACTTTTTATTTATCTCTATATATCCAACCCATTCATCAGGGATGTCTTCTTCAGGGTATATTGCCTCAACAGGACATACCGATACGCATGCGCCACAATCAATACATGTGTCTGGATCGATATAAACCTGAGTTTCACCTTCATCATCCTCTTCTCTTGGGTGTATGCAATCTACTGGACAGGCATCAATACAAGCCCTGTCTTTTGTGTCAATGCATGGTTCACAAATGACGTGTGTCATTAGGAAAAGGAACTTCCTCCACCACTACACCCACATCCTCCACCTTCAGGACTATTTGGATTAGAAAGTTTTAGTCCAGCACCCTGAACACTCATCACATAATCCATCCTTGTCCCTTTGATGAGTGGTAAAGATTCTTTGTCTATAGATACTTTTAAACCATGCTGTTCTACAAGATGATCTTTTTGCTCAAAATCTTTGACGAATTTGAAATGATACTCAAAAGTGCAATTGCAAGTAGTGTTGACTTTGATTTCCAAACCAACATATTCATCGTCCTCTTCAGCCATTGTTTCTAAGATAACCTTAGAAGCCCTCTCTGTGACGACAAAAATTGCACCTGCCATTTCTTCTATTGTCGAATTAATTTCTTCAAGAATCTCTTCTAGCTCTTCTTTTTTTCTTCCGTGCCCTAAAACACCCTGCTCAAGAGTTTCAAAGTTAGAAACTCCACAACCAACACAATGAATGCCTCTAGCCTTCAAGGAATCCGCAGCATAAGGGAACTTTTCAATGATTGAAGAAATTGTCATGTCTTTTGTTACTTGATTTTTAACATCTATAGAACTCATATAACCTCCATATAACTTAACCTTATTCTAAATCTTAAAAAAAAGAAAAACAAAAATTAAAAAAAATGTTGATATACTCAAATAAAACGAAAAAGGAAATCCTGGAAGTTTGTATTCATAATCCCCAAATTCCTCGGAATACCCTAAAAAAGAATACCCTACCCTAAAAAGACTCTCCCCCTGGCTTTCCCATCCAGGATACCACCAAGCTGGAACAAAGTGAATCCCATTCTTGATTTCTTTTTTGTTTATATCAAGAAAATTCCTAATATCTCCTGTTAAAAGATTAGCCAAAATAACTGCCTCGTTAACTTGACCTGAATATTGCAAATTTTCCTTAGGAAAATAATTAGATTTATCAAAATCTACAATTTTTCTTTTATACCTGTAAAAAGTTTCACCCGCAACCAGGTAAACCTCAGGCTCTGAATCAATCTCCAACTTCGTTCTAGACCAAATTTCACTTAACTTAATCAAATCTGAAATAGTTGGATGTTCCATTCCTGTTGATGGGATAAAAAAATCTTGAAACTGATTTGCCCAAAGGGACTGAAGTGGAGAGTTTACCTGGAACCTAAAAGGTTTATTTTTACAATTAGAAAAAATTGGATCATCCCAAAGATAGCCATTTGGGCTTCCAAGATAAGCAGCAAAAGGTTTTTTCATATTTATACTTTCTTGCTTGAGGCTTTCAGAATAAGTATCAAGAAACCAAATCGAAGTTCCTTTTTGAGGACAATCTTCATTAGAAACTAATTGAATTTCTTCATGTGGTAAATATTCATAAAACCTAACATTCCAACGCCAAAATATACCTAAAGAAGTCTCCAGAATCAAAAAAATTCCAACTAGAAGATAAGAGTTTTTAGCGATTCTCTTTGAGCTTAAACTAAGTAAAAAAGCCAAAGGTAAAACAAAATGCAAATAAGATTTAATTGATACAGAGTCTGAAACAAAAATAAAAACAAAACAAAACAAAACAAAAGAAATAATTGCTTCCTTCTTGCTGAATTTTATTTTTTTCATCATTAGCAAATTTGCCAAATATAAACAAAAGAAAAATAAAGCTCCAAGCATGAATCTATGAAAATCCCTAAAAGACCCTAGGAAAGGAATGACCTTAACCAACAAACCATAGCCAGGACCCCAGGAGAAAAATATAGATGAAAATATGCCTATTAAATATGTATTATTTTTAAAATCTGGCTTGAATTTGAAAAATAAATAAAATAAAAACAAAGGCCATAAACTAGACAAATAAGATGAAGCTACTGGGTCGTATGAAGCAATATTATCCAAACCCAATAATGGAAAAAATCCATTTAAAAATGTTACTAATTCAATTCCACCCTGGCTACCCCAAAAAGATTCATCCCTCAAAGAATAGTTAGATAAAGAAAAAGTTGATATAAGTTGGGGGGAGGCAAGCAAGAAACTTCCAATTATTGCAAAAAAGAAGATTTTAAAAACTTTAGCCCTAGCCTTTGGACTAAAAGAAAAAATGTAAATTAGCAAAATAAAGAGAACAATCATGCTTCCTTGAGGTTGCCCTGCCAAAAAAGAAGAGGCTAGCAGGAAAAGAAGCCAAAGAATTTCCTTTTTGGGAAACTTTTCTTTTGAGATCTTTAAAAAAATACTATCAATACAAAAAGCTGCCCATGGCAAAATGCAACTTGAGAGAATTAAATTAATATTTGTAGATTGAGATTGATGAAAACCATAATTGCAAAAAAGCAAAACAGGAATCCAAAGACTCCAACCTTTCAAGCCTTTGGACTTCAGAAGAAAAACCATTCCATAACACATTAAAAAATTGCAAAAAAGCATCAAAAGAACATATTCCTGAGCAATTCCTAAAACATTATCAGACGAAGGCCATGGAGGCAAAAGATAGATAAGCCACCTAAAAGGATGAAAAAAACCCATTTGCCCTTCAGCAACCAATGGAAAATACCCATTAATAGAACTAATTCCCCATGAAAAATTCTCTACTTGCTGATAAAAGACCCTCGTGAAGGCCAGTCCGAACTCTAAATCATCTCCATTGATAGGGTATCTTTTTAAGAAAAAAGGGAAATGCTGCAAAAGAACCAATAAAACACTTATCGAAAAATCATTTAAATAAAACCTAATTTTTGAGTTTTTCATAAATATCTTTTGCTATTGGGCTTCCATGCAACCTGCCATTTTCTATAAAAACACGATGGCTATTCATTCCTTCAACTAATGCACCTGCAACATAAACACCTTTTACAGTAGTTTCATAATTTTGTGAATTATGCTTTGGGATTTCAAGTTCTCCCTCGAGATTTAAGCCACATCCTTCAATTAGGAATTTTTTATCAGGCTTGTATCCAGTCAAAAGAAAGCAGTAATCGAATTTTAAGTTAGATTTTGAAATAATTTTTTTTGGTTTTGGGATTTTTCTACTGCTACCCGGATGAAATAAAACCTCAGCAAATTTTTCTGTCCTGATAGCAGCTTCAGAATTTGCCAAAGAGGTCAAAGAAGAATTGTTAATAACTTCTATTTTTCCTAAATTTACAAGATCCATAAATTTTGGATAAATCCAACTTTTTATCTTCTTTCTATCTAAGCCTTCCTTTCTGAAAACCAAAACCACTTTATTGTTTTCACTAAGATCTATAGCCGCTTCAACTGCGGAATTGCCTGCCCCAACAACCAACACATTTTTATCACCGAGATTCTCAGATCCTGAATAATAATGACTAATATTTGACTCATTTTCTCCTTCAAGATTTAAATGATTTGGATTTGAATATATGCCTGTTGTCAAAACAATTTTTTTTGAACAAATGCTTCTGCCTTCACTTAGATGTAGAACAAAATCATTATCATTTCCTGAAATTTTTTCAACTTTTGAAGAAGTTAAAACTTCAAAATTATTCCTATTTGCAAAAGACTCATAATAATCACATGCATCCTTTAAGCTTGGATTTGACCCATCCCCTGAACCCATTGGAAACTCATCCAATGTAAGTTTTTCAGCAGTTGAAAAAAAAATCATGTCTTTTGGGTATTTTTTTATATGATTACAAATTTCCCCTTTGTCTAATCCAATCACGTTTAAAGAATGCTTATTGAGTTCACTTAAAACAGACAGCCCATTTGGGCCTAGGCCAACAACGACAACATCAAACATTTAAATAATATGCATTTTCAAAATTCCAAAGACTTCAACTTTTGAAGAAACGGCCTTGTGATCCCTTGTCTCTCTTATTCTTTTTAATTTTTTTAGATCCTGTTTTAATTTTGAACTTTTTGTCAATATGCTTGTTCTATTTTTTTTAAGATTTGTAATTTCTTTTTTTTGCTCAGTGCTTGGATTGTTTGTTTTGCTTAAATTCATAACTTTAAGATGAATTTTATTAAATTCATCTTTGTAATCCTTCATCGCATCAGAAATTCTATTTTTAAGACTATCAAATCTAAAATCTTCCAATTGGATTATCTCAGAAAAAACACCTTCTTTTTTTTGTTCAATATCTTTAGATACGGAATTCAAACCTTCAAAAAACTTCTCCAAAGAAAAATCATCGGAAATTTTGCAAGGTATCTCATCTGGCCACAAAAGACTATCAGGAACTTCATCCAAAATAGAAAAATTTTCTCCATCAGTCAGTATTAAAAAAATATCATCATAAGACTCATCTTTGTAAGACCATGTTACTTTTGAAAAAAAAGTAACACATTTATCAGAGCATGTTTTGAACCCAAGCTCCTGCAAAAAACTTTTTTTAAAAACAGAAAAACCTATTGGAGAATCCACAACATCACTTATTGATGCTTCAAGAAATGGGTGGTTAATTGTTAGATAATCTAACCAGGGTCTTGATATAGCAATTTCTTTTGAAAAAGTACCCCTTACATCTGGGTCAAATAAATCTGACCTATCTTGAGTTAAAAAATGAGGTGCTTGAAATTTTATCTCTTTGTCATAATCATCTTTTAAACAATTGTATTTATCCAAAAATTCAATAAATGCAGTCTCGACAACATCTGATTCTTCAAAAAATCTTATTTTTGATAAATTATTCAAATTCTCAGGCCTTAAATTAATTCCACTTTTGGCAAAAGACTCCTCAAGAGAATTTTTTACCTTATTTATCGAATTATCCAAAGAAAAATTTAATTTTTTTAATTTTTTATTTTTTCCAAAAGAATCAACAAAAGCATCCATAACAACAGATTCGGGGCTGCCCTCTGGAGACATGTATCCTAAAATAGTTTCGAGTTCACCAACTGTATTTTTAAATAAGTCCAACTTTTTGTCTAATATTTTTATTAAATGATCCTCAATAGTTCCGCGTGCAACAAGGTTCACCACCAAAACATCTTTCTTCTGGCCTAACCTATGAACCCTGCCTATTCTTTGTTCAATCTTCATTGGATTCCAAGGCAGGTCGTAATTTACAACAACATTTGCAAACTGAAGATTCCTTCCCTCACTACCGGCTTCAGTGCTTACTAGGATCTGTCCTTTTTGGAATTTTTCCACTATTTGATTTTTCTCCTTTGTCGACATCCCCCCTCTGTAAGTTTCAATTTCAAAACCAGACTTCCTTAAATTCGATTCAATAGCATCTTGGGTTTTTAAGAATTCTGTAAAAATCAAAACTTTCGTATCTGGATCTTTCTTGTATATCTCATTCAGGAACTTCAATAAAACATCCATTTTCCTGACATCAGGAACATTCCTAGAAGCATCCAATAACTTTTGTATTGAATTTAATTCTTTCTCTAGTTGCTTCCCTGTGTTTTTTTTATTAATTTTCTTTTTTGAGACCGGTAAAAGATCCAAAACTTCCTTAGAGTCAAGTTTGTCAAGGTTTTTGTTAAGAGTAAACAATTTATCTCTTCTTTTTTTCAAGCTTGAGACAAATGAATCTTTACTGCTCGTAAGCATCCTCTGAAGTGCCATAAGGTAAAAAATATATGAAGAATTATTATTTGTAACACTTTTCTTATAACCATCAATTGCATACTTACTTACATCTCCATAAAGATTGAGGTACTTTTCATTCAGCTTTACCCCTAAGGTTCTTGCATCTCTCGGAGGCAGCCTATCAACACCTCTAACATCAGACCTCCTGCACCTAACCATCAAGCTTTTCAAAACTGACTTTAAAGAATCAACAGTTTTTTGATTGAAGTTTTTTGAAAACCTCCTGCTCATCTCTGCAATATTAATTGCATGAGGAGAAACAAGGTTCACTAAATTAAACAGTTCTGTTAAAGAATTTTGCAATGGTGTCGCTGTTAACAAAAGCATTTTTTTTGCCTTTAAAGAACTTACAAACTTGTAGTTCATAGTGTTTACATTTTTCAAATGGTGGGCTTCGTCAACAATGACCATATCCCAATCTTTTTCAATAAAAGAGTCCTTGTAACCATCTCTTTTTGCATAAGCTAACGAAGTTATTACCATTTGGTTTTTATTTAAAAATTCATTTAAAGAATATCCGACCCTGCCATCAACCACTGGAAGAAATATGTTGAATTTTTCCAAAAGCTCCTCTCTCCATTGCTCAGTAATTCCTGAGGGAACAATGATCAAAACATTTTCAACCTCCTTCCTTACCAGGTATTCAGTTAGTATCATGCCGGCCTCAATTGTTTTTCCTAGGCCAACTTCATCAGCAAGTATTGCTCTTCCATTCATGCTGTTAACAACAGTGTCACATGTGGAAATCTGGTGAGGAAAGGCAGAGGTTCTACTTACCAAAGGGGAAATGAGTATCTTTTTGTTAAACCTTCTGAATAAAATCTTTGAAAAAACACTTAACCTGAAATCCTGAAAACTACTGTACCAACCTTTTTTATCTTTTTCTAAAAAATGATTTTTATTTTCAAAATCAACAAAAGAACGGTTTAAGCTACTTTTAGAACTCATATTAGAACTCTTAATGCTAACATTTATTACTTGAAAACCGTAAAAAAAAGCTTAAGAGAGAATGTTTTAGTCAATAGGCTAAGGCCTTTTAAGGAATCCAAACTGTTCGTATTACTTTTGTCAGCAATATTGGGAATTTTTGCAGGACATCTCTCAATTGTCTTTAGAAAAGTTGCCGATTTTGCAAAAAATGCAATTTTTATAGAAAGAAACACAGGAGGAGAATCACTCTTAACTCTCTTGTCTAATTACGTACCAATATTTATTGCAATTATTTTAATAATCCTTTATTCAAACACATCCTTTTGGGGGGCAAGAGGTTTTTCAAGCATACTCAAAGCTGTTTTCAAAAACCATGGACATCTAAGTTTAAATAACTCACTTAAAAAACTAGGACTTTCTCTGCTTTCCATCCTGGGAAAAGGGTCTATTGGAAGGGAATCTATGATTGCCCAATGCTCTGGAGGATTTGGATCCTGGCTTGGAAGATTGTTTCATCTCAGTTCAAAAAAAACAGTTAGACTGATTGTCTCCTCTGCAGCTGCAGCGATAGCAGCAACATATGGAGCCCCTATAGCAGGGATACTTTTTGCAATTGAGCTTCTTGTTGAAGAAGTGCATGTTGCATTAGCTCCAATGATAATAGCTTCATTAAGTGCAAGCTTGGTTGTTAGGAGTTATGGCCTTGATCCCGTTATAAACATTCAATTTTGGGATGATGTTCCAGCTGAACAACTGTATATTTTTGCAATCTTGGGAATATCTAGTGGCTTGCTTGGTGCCCTTTATTCCCATTCATCAAATATGGCTTCAAAAAAACTTTATGGAAAAAGGTTTTCTCCAGCATTTGGAGGTATCATCATTTTTCTCTTTCTCATATATGCTCCAAACTTAACTGGAGGAGGATACCAGGAGATTGGATTGATGCTTGAAACACAGCCGCTTTTAAAAGAAGCTCTTTTCTATGTATTTGGTAAAGCTTTAATAACTGTTATTTGTATAAATTCAGGATGGGCTGGAGGTCATTTTGGCCCAATTTTCTCAATCGGTATTGCATTGGGTTTAATTTTTGGAACTCAATTTACGAACATAAGCTCCTCCCTTGCTATAGCAGGAGCAGCAGCTTTATGTGCATCAGTAACACATGCACCTCTTGCTTTGATAATACTAATTTGGGAAATGACAAATACAAGCCAGGTATTTATACCAGTAACAATAGCAGTTTTACTAGCAGTTATCACTAGGGATTTCTTTAATGTTCCAAATTTATATGAATCTCCATTAATCGATCAAATTTCAAAAGAAAAAAAGAAAAGGAAAGGAAAAATTGCAAAAAACATAATGCAAAAAAAACCAATTACAGTTACCGAAGATGAAAAAATAAAGAAAGTTTACTTCTTGATTAAAAACCCTACCTTGGTAAGGGCAAAAGATCAAACATACTTTCCTGTTTTGAGAGATGGAAAACTGATTGGAGCAATAACGAGAAAAAATATCTTGCATGCTTTAGAGGCAGATATACATGGTGAACTCAATAAAGAACGAATGGACGAATCAGTAAAAAAATGGGTTTCTGGAATTGAAGAAATACTAGTAGTAAAATCAGATGATTCATTGGCCGAAATAGCCCACAAGATGAGAATATCTGGAATCTCGACAAACAACCTGCCAGTTGTAAATAATTTGGAAGAAATGAAAGTTGTTGGAATCCTGAAAACTGAAGATATCATAAAGTCACTTAAAGTTTAAAAAAACTAAAATAAAACCCTTTTTTCCATTAATGCGATTTTTATTTTAGAATTTCTATCTTATGTCTACAGTAATTAAAAGATGGATATGGATATTAGGGACTATTTTTGTCTTGGGTATTGCTCCAATCACAAAGATCTCAAACAATACGCCTGCTTTAAATTTAGGCTTGGATCTTTCAGGAGGTGTTGATATACTGATTAAAGTAATTGCACCTCCGGGAGAAAACCTAGAAGAGCTTATGCCTGGAGTTGTAGATGTAATGTCTAAAAGGCTTGATCCACAAGGAACTCTTTCAATATCTGTACAGCAGGTTTCTGAAGACAGGATCAACATTCAAGTACCTTCGTCAACAGGAGAAAGCCCTGAAAGAGTCAGAAGGCTTATTGAGCAATCTGCTCATTTAGAGCTAGTTGACACTGGGTTTGTTTCTTATTTAGCTGGATCAAGAGCATGTAGAAGGGATAGTGAAAATCTTGAAAATTGTGAACTCATATACACTGAAAATAAAGTTGTTATAGAAGGTGGAGACCTAAAAAGAGCAACTG
This sequence comes from uncultured bacterium, assembly GCA_964517115.1. Lineage (GTDB taxonomy): Bacteria > UBP7 > UBA6624 > UBA6624 > UBA6624 > UBA6624. The sequence goes on along the minus strand of CAZFBE010000003.1, from coordinate 15,774 downwards.
TTTCTCCAAATCCAAATGGGGGATGGCAGGTTGATTTTGAATTAAATCCGTCTGGATCAGATGCTTTTGCAAGACATACTGCATCTCACATTTCACAATACCTAACAATAGTCCTTGATGAAAATGTTGTTTCAAGCCCAATAATAAATTCTGCAATTTTTGGAAACGGTAGCATAAGTGGGAATTTCAGCATTGAACAAGCAAATGAGCTTTCACTTCTGCTCAATGCAGGAAGGCTAGATGCTGATGTCGAAATACTAAAACTTTCTTCTGTAGGGCCAGCGCTAGGAAAAGACTCTCTGGAAAAGAGTATCAAAGCAGGGTGGATAGGATTAATGCTCGTAGCATTTTATATGTTGTTCTCCTATAAGAAAAGAGGATTTTCAGCTGTTATTTCTTTAGGGTTCTTTTCAGTAATCATCTTTAGCCTCTTTAGCAACCTGAACATAACGCTAACTCTTCCAGGGATAGCAGGATTAATCCTTTCCATAGGAATGGCAGTCGATGCGAATGTAATTATTTTTGAAAGGATAAAAGAAGAAGAAAACTCAGGCAGAACTGGGCTACTTGCAATAGAAGAAGGTTTTTCAAATGCTCTGTCAGTAATAACTGATGCGAATGTAACTACATTTTTAATTGGTCTTGTTTTGTATTCTTTAGCAACAGGGCCTGTTAGAGGATTTGCTGTGACCTTGCTTATAGGAATAGCTGTTTCTGTATTTACTGCCCTTGTTATTACAAGAGCTTTTATAGAAACATGGGAAAGAAAATAATGAAAAAATTTGAATTTTTAAAACTTAGCAAAGTTGCAATTTGTTTCAGCACAATTCTTCTCATTTTCGGCATTTCTTCAATGTTCAAAAATACACAAAATTTCAAAATGGAAAATACTGAAGGAAAAACAATCTCATTGCCACTCAACTTAGGTATTGAATTTACCGGAGGAAGCGTTTTTCATGTTTCCTTGGGTGAGGAAACCTCTACAACAGAGCTTAGAGACCTTTTGTCTGAGGCTCTTACAAGGACCCCTCAAATACAAAAAAGCGATAATCTTTACGTAATTAGGACAGAGTTCATATCCAATCCAGATCAAATTTATCTTTTACTGGAATCTAAATACAAAAACTTCGATAAAGATGTGGATGTTTCTTCAGAAAGAATTGGACCCTTGTTTTCTGAAGAGCTAGCAAAAAGAGCATATTTGGCAACATTTATAGGTATGCTCGTAATTCTTTTCTATATCAGTATCAGATTTAGTTTCATTTTTGCACAAGGAGCTTTAGTCGCACTGATTCACGATATTCTTTTTGTTTTAAGTTATTTTGCTATATTCAAAGTGGAAATAGGCCTTCCTTTCGTAGCAGCTATCCTAACAATACTTGGATACTCAATAAATGACACGATAGTTGTTTTTGACAGGGTAAGAGAAAATATGAACAAAATGAGAAATGAAAAGTTCTCTAAAATTGCTGAAACAAGCCTTTGGCAAACACTATCAAGAACAATAAACACGACAACAACTACACTTTTAGCCATATTGGCAATCCAGATTTTTGGAGGAGCCACTTTAAGACCTTTCACAACAGCACTGATAGTTGGTTTCATTGCAGGAACCTATTCTTCAATATTCATTGCAACCCCCTTCATAAACTGGCGAAAAAAATGAATGTTAAACAAAAAAAAAGAATTTAGAAAAAAAATAACTGAGTATTGGGGATTCAGTGAAAAAGAAAATAGGCATGCCTTAAACCCTTCTTTAGAAAACCTAACTAGAACCCCCCCACCAAACACAAAAAAGTTTATTGACAGGATTCTCGAAGCGGCAAAAAACAAAGAAGGGATAATAATTTTTGGAGATAACGATCTTGATGGATGTATGAGTTCTGCCATACTCTTGGATTGCTTGAAAAGTTTTGGCTGTAACGCAAAAATAATCTTTGCAAAACATCACCACAATGATGGTCCGGGCATTAGAAAGAAGCATATAGATGGAAAATTGGAAAATGTAAAAATCGTAATAACAATTGATTGTTCTGTTAGAGACGAGGATGTAATCAGGGAATTAGATAATTTAAATATAGACCTTTGGACAATAGACCATCATCCTTACCAGTTTGGAAAAAAAGATCAATGTGTTAACTCAACCTTGGAGGGAGATCATTTTAAATATTATTGTGCTGCAGGATTGGCTTTCAGAATATCCTTAGAGTTCCAAAAAATTAAAAAAAACAACAGGCAGATTGAAAATCACCTTGTTGCATGCATGCTTGCAACGATAGCAGATTCTGTGCAATTGAAAAAAGACAACCGAACAATAGTAATTTGTGGAATAAAACAATGGTTCGAAAGCACCCTTCCAGTATTTAATCTATTAAGCTTTGAAGATAAAAAAGACATTTCAAAAAATCTTTTCATGATAAGGAAAAAAGCAGTTACGCCTTTGAATTCGTCTCCGAGATATGACGACCCCCATTCAACAGTAAGTTCTTTATTTTGCAAAGATCCAGAAGAGGCTAAAGAAATAGTCAAAAAAATAAAAACCTACAACAGGAAAAGAATTGCAGAATCAAAAAAAATGTTTGGATATGTAAAAGGTAAAAAAATTAAAAAAAATTCAATAAATGTTTTTTATGAAGAAGAATTCTCTCCAATTTATGTTAGTCAAATTGCAGGAAGAATGTCCGCAGAGGAGCAAGTTCCATGTATAGTTTTTTCTAAATCAGAAAACAAATGCCTAAGAGGCTCTGCCCGAAGTCCTGACGGATGTGAAATAAGAGATCTTGTAATCAGTAATTTAAAAAAAATAGCAATTGATATCGGGGGGCATCCTCAAGCTTTTGGCTTAACGATAAAAGAATCTGATTATGCAAAAGCCAAAAAAATAATAGAAGAAATTTCTATTTCCTTCGATGAGAAAAATAAAAAAATGATAAACCTAAACGGCCTACCGTTGGAAGAGGCTCTAGAAATAATGAAAGAATATGAACCTTTTGGATCTGGGTTTAGAAAACCGAAGATTTATGAATAATGAAAAACTCTTTCCAATTCCATCTCCAGCAAGAAGAGAGTTTTTAAAAGAGAGAAAAGAATTTTCGAACTGGCTAAAAGGCTTGCAAAAAAAATACAAAAAAAAAGTTAATTCAAAACTCATCAAAGATGCATTCAACTTCTCTCTTTTTGCACATGCAGGACAAAAAAGAGAAGATGGAAGCAATTACATAAACCACCCTATCAAAGTAGCAAAAAAACTTACTGAAGAAGTTTTTTCTGACAATGAAACAATCTGTGCAGCACTCCTTCATGACGTCCTTGAGGATACTCAGATAACAAGAAATCAAATAAATTCATACTTTGGAGAAGAAGTTGCCTTGCTGGTAAACAATGTTACAAAAATGAAAAATATTGTAGAAAAATCATCGAACCTTAGAGAAGAAAATTTAAAAAAAATATTCATACTGACATTTTCAGACCCAAGAATATTAATGATAAAAATATCAGACAGGATACACAATCTTAGCACCTTAAATGCAATAAAAAACAAAGCAAGAACTGAACGTATCGTAAGAGAAAGTTCAGAATTTTACTCACCTCTTTCTTCTAGATTTGGATTAAACAATTTAAAACAATCTCTAGATGATGAAATATTTAAAATACTAAACAGAGATGATTATGAAAAAACAAAAAAAATAATTGATACTTTTACCCCAAAAAAGAAAAGAGAGCTCTTGCGTATTTCAAAAAAAATATCTAAAGAAATAAAAAAGAATTCTCCAAAATGCACCTTTCAAATCCTGAGTAGAGAAAAAAGCATACACAGTGTTTGGAGAAAAAAAACTGAACAAAATTTGAATTTTGAAGAAGTTAGAGATATTTATGCAATAAGAATAATAACAAAAACAAAAAGCGACTGCTATCAAATCCTTGGCTCAGTTCACAACACATATCGACCATTACAAGGTTTTTTTAATGACTACATTGCTTCACCTAAAGACAATGGGTATCAGTCAATTCATACAGCAATAACTACAAAACTAATACCATTCATAGAACTTCAAATAAGAACAGAAAAAATGAATGAAGTGTGTGAATGGGGTGAAGCTGCTCATTGGATATACAAAAAAACAAACCTCAGTCCAAAAATAGAAAAAAATCTTAAAAAAATGGAAAAGATAAGACTTCAATTCCGATTAAAATCCAAGGAAAAAACAACAAAAAGTTTTGTTAACGAACTTCAAAAAAACTTTTTCAAAGAAAGAATTTTTGTATATACCCCAAAAGGAGACAAAATCAGCTTGCCAAAAAACTCCACTGCTTTAGATTTTGCTTTTGCAATACATTCGGACCTAGGATCAAAAACTAAAAAAATAAAAATAAATGGGAAAGATAAAAAACTTCACAAAAAGTTAAAAATAGGTGATGAAGTTGAAATAGTTAAAAGTAAAAAGGTTGAAATCAAACCAAATTGGATTTTCAAAACAATAACTACACAGGCAAAAAGAGAAATTAAAAATCACCTAAACAAACTTAATAAAAAAAGAATTCAAACATCTGGCAAAAATAAATTCTATGACAGTGTAAAAGAGAAAGGATTTCATTATTTAGATTTAATAAACGAAAAAAGCATTAAAAAGAGTACGGTATTAAATGATTTTTTTATACAGGATGAAAATGATCTTTTTTATAAAATTGGAATTGGAACAATTGATATAGATTTATTATTAAGAGAGCTAGTAATAGAAAAACAAAAAATCATAAAGGAAGGTAATTTTTCATCAAAAAAAAGAGACGCCTCCCTTGAAAGAAAAGTATTTATTTTCAAGAAAATCAAATATAAAAAAATATCAATATGCAAAAAAACAAGGCCAATACCTGGAGATAAAATCATAGGAATTCTTAAAAATGAAAACATAATTGTGAAAAGGAAAACAAATGAAAATTCAAAAAAATTCATTCAAATAAAATGGAATCTTAAAGAAAAGAATCTCTACACCTCTGAAATAATACTAACTCTTCTAAACAGAAAAGGATCTCTTTTTGAGGTACTAAACACTTTTAGAAAATTAAACATAAATATTCTTGACTCATTTACAAAAGTAAAATCAGTAAAGCCTGAACTTGGTTATGCAAAGTACATGATAGAAGTTGAGAACCTGTCAACCTTGAATTACATCTTAAACAACCTGAAAAATCTTGAATGTGTTATAGAGGCAAGAAGGTCCATGGATCAATGAAGTGCATCTTAATACGTTCTAAGAATATCAAATTGAAATCCTCACAAAAAAAGCATGAGTTTGCAAAAGGATTAATTGCTGTTATTGGAATAGAAAAAAATGATGGGTCAGCAGAGGTCGAAAAAATCACTAAAAGAATAAAAAAAACAGCTATATTTAGTGATGAAGATGGAAAAATAAAAATTCCTCCAAAAGAAAATACCCAAATACTCGTAGTTCCAAACTTTACACTCGTTGGAAAGTCGGGAAAAGGAAAAACCCCTGATTTTTCAAACTGCATGAAAGGGGAAAGGGCAAAAAAAATTTTTCAAGAAATGTGTGAAAAATTAAGAATGGAAAAATTTGAAGTTTTTCCAGGTTTCTTTGGAGAGTTTATGGAATTAGAAAACACCATAGATGGACCAGTAATCTATTCGTTTGAAACATGAAAAAATATCAAAAAATAACAATAAGGAAATTTGAACAACCTCCATTTGGAACAAATTCTTACCTGATGAGTTTTGAGGGAGAAAAAGAAGCTATCGTCTTTGACCCAAGTGGAGACCCTGAAAGAATTGTCAAAAAAGTAAATGAAGAAAATCTACAGATAAAAAAAATATACTTAACTCATGGGCATTTAGATCATTGGATAGGTGTAAAAAAAATACAAGATGTTTTTAATTCTTCTGTCTACCTGAATGAAAAAGATTATCATTTGGTTAAAAAAGACTCCGGTCAAATGTTTGGGTTGTTCAATTTACCAATGCCAAAAAAAATAAAAAAATTAAACCTTGAAAAAATCATTCTGCCAAATGGGGAATCTCTAAAAATCTTAGAAACCCCAGGGCATTCTCCAGGGCATGTTATTTTTATTGGAAAATCCTATGTTTTATGTGGTGATTTAATATTCAATGGATCAATAGGGAGGATGGACCTTCCCGGAGGTGATGAAAAAGAAATGAAAAATTCTTTAAAAGCTGTTATAAACAAAATACCTCACAATTACGACCTGCTTCCCGGACATGGCCCGACAACTGATTTGAAAACAGAAATTGAATACAATGTATATCTGAAAGAGGATTGGATAAATAACTAAATGACAAAAATAAATTTTGACAAAAGCATAATTGAAAATTTTGAATTGAAAAGCTTAGAGAATTTAGTTTCTTCAAGTTCAAAAAAAATGATAGCTTTAGGCGAAAAAGACATAAGAATCTCAAAAAGAGAAATGCCTGGCCTAACAGAACTTTCGAAAGAGTACAAAAACAAACCCCTAAAGGGAGCCCTCATAACTGGCTGCCTGCACATGACTGTTCAAACTGCAATACTAATTGAAACACTGATTGAATTAGGTGCAGAAGTGAGATGGTCATCATGCAACATATTTTCTACTCAAGATCATGCAGCCTGCTATATCGCGTCAAAAAGAATACCAGTATTTGCTTGGAAAGGTGAGTCTCTAAAAGAATACTGGTGGTGTGTTTTCCAATCTTTAAACTGGGGAAAACGAAACCCTAATCTGATTATTGATGATGGAGGAGATGTCACTCTATTAATCCACCAAGGCGTTAAATTTGAAAAAACATCAAATCTCGAAAAAGAAAATAGCTTAGATCAGAAAATAATAAATAAACTTCTAAAAAAGGTAAAAAAAGAATTTGGAAATAACTATTGGAAAAAAATGGCCCAAGGCATAAGGGGGGTAAGCGAAGAAACAACAACTGGAGTCCTTAGGTTGAAACAAATGCATAATTCGAAAAATCTTTTATTCCCAGCAATAAATGTAAATGACTCTGTGACAAAAAGTAAATTTGATAACATTTATGGCTGTAGACATTCACTAGTTGACTCTTTAAACAGAGCGACAGACAACCTGATTAGTGGTAAAAAAGCACTTGTTTGTGGCTATGGAGATGTTGGAAAAGGATCATGTGAATCTTTATTGGGTCAAAATGCAATTGTTGCAGTTTCTGAAATAGATCCAATATGCGCACTACAAGCATGCATGAAAGGACTCAGGGTCATAACGGTAGAAGATGCCATCAAAGAAGGTTTTGACATCTATGTAACAGCGACAGGAAACAAAAACATAATAAATACAAACCACATGCGAAAAATGAAAAACAACTCGATAGTGTGCAACATAGGACACTTTGATAACGAGATAGACATGCTTGGCCTAGAAAAATTAGAAAAAGAAAAAAAGGTGACAAAAGAAGAAATTAAGGAAAACGTACACCTTTGGACTTTTTTGAAATCATCGAATTCAATTATCATCCTGGCTGAGGGAAGATTGGTTAATCTCGCTTGCGCAACAGGACATCCTTCCTTGGTTATGTCTTGCTCTTTTGCTAACCAGGTTTTAGCACAAATTGATTTATTTAAAAACAATTACAAAATAGGGGTCGAAACTCTTAGCAAAAAACTGGATGAAAAAGTCGCAAAACTTCACATGAAGCACTTCAATGGAAAATTAACAAAATTAACAAAAGAGCAAGAAAAGTACATACAAGTATCTGTCGAAGGTCCCTACAAGTCAGAAGATTACAGATATTAATGGAGATTATTCGAATTAAAAACTCAATAAAAGACCCAAAAAACAGGGGAAAAAATACTAAAAAAATCACAAAGAGTTTAATATTAAAATGAAATTGAAAAAAAATATCTTAATTACTGGTGGATGTGGTTTTATAGGTAGTGCTTTTTTAAGATATGCAGTTCCAAAATACGAAGAATGTAACTTTATCAATTTAGATTTACTAACATACGCTGGCAATAAATTAAATTTAAAGGAAATAGAGAATTTTTCTAATTATCAACTTGTTCATGGTGATATAAGAGACAAAAAACTACTTTCTGAAATTTTTCAAAATACAAACTCTGTAATACATTTTGCTGCCGAATCTCATGTTGACAGATCCATAGACAATTCAGATGACTTCATTACAACAAACATACTTGGAACACATTGCTTGTTGGAAGAATCAAAGAAAGTGGATGTTGAAAGATTCATTGCAGTTAGCACTGATGAAGTTTATGGTTCATTAAATGAATCTGAAAAACCAAGCACTGAGGAATGTCCTTTGCTTCCAAGATCCCCCTACTCTGCATCAAAAGCATCTTCTGACCTCCTCTGCCTCTCTTACTATGAAACTTTTGGAATGGATATTTGCATAACAAGATGTTCAAATAATTATGGACCATATCAATATCCTGAAAAATTAATTCCAGTATTAATAAAAAAAGCTCTAAATAACGAAAATTTACCAATGTATGGAGATGGAAGGAATATCAGAGATTGGATTCATGTAAATGACCACATAAAAGCAATAGAGGCGGTTTGGCAAAAAGGCCTGAGTGGAGAGATATACAACATCGGTGCAGACAATCCAAAAAGAAATATAGAAATAGCCAAAGACATATTGTCATTTATGGATATAGCTGAGGAGAAAATTGAATTTGTAAAAGACAGACCTGGTCATGATTGGAGATATGAAGTTAATGACAAAAAAATAAGAGAAAACCTAGGCTGGAAACCGGAAATAAATTTTACTGAAGGAATACAAGAAACAGTTAGATGGTACATCAATAATCAGGAATGGTGGAAACCCCTCATGAAAGAAGCAGGAGGGAGAAGGGGCTTAAATAATGAATAGAAGAAAAATAAGTGGGCTTTTAGCCACTCTTCTTCTCATAATAGTTATCGGAACTGAAGCTTTTAAAAAATGGGAAGGCCTTGAAACAGCAGATGCACTTTATCTAACGATAACAACAATAAGCACAGTAGGAAATGTTGCCGGGCCTGAAACTAACCCGGGAAAATTAATCGGAATGATCTTGATAATGAGTGGACTTTCGGTATTCTCGTTGGTGGTTATAGAAACAACAAAGGCAATTTCAGACGGACATTTTAGAGAAATTTACAGGAGAGGAAGAATGGAACAAACAATAAAAAAAACATCTAAACATGTAATTATTTGCGGTTTAGGAAGAATGGGGAAAAAGGTAGCTGAAGAATTGGAAAAATCAAATAAAAAATTTGTAATTATAGAAAAAAACCAAGAAGAAATTTCTGAAATTCAAAATAAAAAAAATTCATATGTTCTTGGGGATGCAACAATTGATGACACCCTTTTAAAAGCAGGGGTAGAAAAAGCAAGCGGCTTAATAGCGTGCCTTGGATCTGATTCAGATAATGTTTTTCTAACCTTGGCAGCAAGGAATCTTTCGCCTGAAATTTCAATTGTTGCTAGAGCTTTCTCAAAAGATGCTGTTGCAAGATTGAGGCAAGCAGGAGCGAATAAGGTTATTTCTCCTTTTGAACTTATAGGACCATGGTTAGCCAGGGCGGTAAAAAATCCAGAAAAACATGACTTTCTAGAAATAATAACAAACTCAAGTTCAAAAAATCCTATCCATGAACTTAAAGTTGAATCAAATTACCTTAATCAAAAAACTATATCGGAGAGCAATATAAGAGAAAAGGAAAAAGGTATCGTCCTTGCTGTTAGAAGAAAAGGAGAAACATACATCAACCCTGCTCCAAATTTCAAATTCGAAACTGGAGACAAAATTTTCATATTAAAAGAAAAATAAATTAATGAAAATACTTTTTGCAACACATTCGAAAGGCAAGATTAAAGAATTTTCAAAATCTATTAAAAATTGTCAAATCTTTTCCCTTTCAGACCTTGAGTTAAAAGACACTCCAGAAGAAAATGGCAAAACATTTCGAGATAATGCTCTTATAAAGGCAGATTACTGGAAAAACAAAATTGATAAATCATTTGTAATCATCTCTGAAGATGCTGGAATAGAGGTTGATGCTCTTGGAGGAAGACCTGGAGTTCATTCTGCACGATATGGAAGAACAGAAGAATCCGCCAATAAAAAAATGCTGCAAGAATTAAAAGGCGTACCTGTTGAAAAAAGAACCGCGAGATATGTTTCAGTTTTTGCATTAATCTCAAACCAACATGGAACAATCTTTTGGGAATCATCTTGTGAAGGCTCTATTCTAGAAAAACCCTCTGGGGATCAAGGTTTTGGATATGATCCAATTTTCTTCAGCAAAGATTTAAATAAATCTTTTGGAAAAGTTCCAATCTTGGAAAAAGAAAAAGTTTCTCATAGAGGAAAAAACATGAAAAAACTACAGGATTGGATAGATTTAAATTTAAAAACTAATTAAATATTTTTTTAAATTTAGAAAAAATACCTAAACTATCTAGAGGGCCAGGGCTTGCTTCTGGATGAAACTGGATAGCCATAACGGGAAGGCTTTTGTGAGCTATACCTTCTACAGTATTATCATTCAATGCAGTATGTGTTACATGAAGATCTGTATTTTTTAAACTAGCAGGATCAACAGAGTATCCATGATTCTGTGTTGTGATAACAGCTCGACCAGTTGAATTATCAAGAACTGGGTGATTGCCTCCTCTGTGACCAAACTTCAATTTAAATGTATCTCCTCCAAAAGCTAAAGCAAGTAGCTGGTGTCCGAGGCATATGCCTAAGTAAGGTTTTGCTTTTGCAAGAATTCGGACAGTGTCAACAATCCCACCCACTGCCTTTGGGTCTCCAGGCCCTGGACTAACAACAACCCCATCAGGATTATCATTTAGGATTTCTTCTGCCGTTGTTGAACAGGGATATTGAACCACTTTAAAACCTTCTTGGAGCAAATATTTGATAATTGATTTTTTAACACCAAGGTCCAATAAAGCAATAACAGGGCCATCTCCATCATGGGTGATTTTATTTTTTACGCTTACCCCGCTAACCAAATCTAAACTTTCTATTGCTGGAGAATCTTTTACAACCTTGACCAAATCTTTGCTACTGAGGATTGAACTAATCCCCCCTGGGACAACTCCTTTTGATCTTATTTTTTGAGTTAAAGACCTTGTATCTATCTCAGATATCCCTGTGATATTTTTTTCTTTTAGCCAAGAATCCAAACCTTCTCTCTTTTCTGTTGCTAAACCATGAAACTCTTTGATTATCAAACCTTTTGCAGCTTCACAGGTTGATTCATCAAAATCACTAGAAACACCATAATTCCCAATCATCGGATATGTGAAAGTGACAATCTGTCCAGCATATGAAGGATCCGTTAGAACCTCTTGATATCCTGTCATGTTTGTTGTAAAGACAATCTCGCCGACACTGGTTGCTTGCTTTCCTATTGAAACACCTTCATAAACGGTTCCGTCATTCAGTGCCAAAAAAGCCTTATTCAAATTTTCCACCATTACTCAAGTGTCTCATTATAGCCATTCTTCCATAAATACCCCAGTTAACCTGCTGAAAGACAAGAGATCTTTCATGATGAATTAATCCTAAAGAAATATCAACATCAGGCATTGTTGGGCCAGGTGCCATTAAGTATTGATTTTCATTTAATGATTTGACTGTTAATCTTGAGTAAGAATCAATAACATTGGCACCTTCTTCATCCCATCTTTCCTTTTGAGGCCTTAAAGCATACAAGACATCAGAATTGTCTTGTGCCTCTTCCAGGCTCTCGAAGGTGTTTAATCTGGTTTTGAATTTTGATGTCGGCAACAAAGATAACTCAACACCTAATCTTGGCCAAAGGTTAATCAGGGAATGTGCAACTCTACTATGTTCAACATCTCCAATTATCGTTATTCTTTTTTTGTTTAATCCAATTGAGTTCATTAAACAAAAAGTATCCCCTAGGGCTTGCGTTGGATGCTCTCCTTTTCCATCTCCTGCATTTATTATCCACATATTTAAATTTAGTTTTTTCAATCTAGAAGGCAAGCCTTCTTGTGATGTTCTCATAACGATCCCATTAATTTCTAAAGAATTTAAATTGAAAATGGTTTCCTCAAAAGTTTCCCCTTTTGACAAGGAAGAGCTCTTAAAGTCAAAATAAACAGTCCTTCCTCCAAGTGTATAGACAGCCTCGTTAAAAGATGTCTTGGTTCGTGTTGAAGGCTCTTCAAAAAGCAGTGCCACGGTTCCCAACTCAAAAGAACCTAAATTCTGAGACAATGTTTTTTTTGTTTTTTTACCTTTTAAAGATTTAGCATCCGAAAATAAAACCTCTAGATTGTCTTTGTTTAATTCCCTAGAACTGACTAAACCTCTCAAATCAACCAATAAAAGGAGCTATGACTAAACTCACGACTGCCATTAGTTTTAACAAAATGTTTAAACTTGGTCCTGCAGTATCCTTGAAAGGATCTCCTACAGTGTCTCCAACAACAGCGGCTTTGTGAGCTTGTGAACCTTTTCCTCCATGTGAACCTTTTTCTATATATTTTTTAGCATTGTCCCAGGCTCCACCCGAATTTGCCATAAATATAGCCATCATGACACCACTTGTCAATGAGCCAGCAAGCAACCCTCCTAGCATTTCAGCTCCTCCAATCTTTCCCACAATGATTGGAGAGAAAATTGCAAGAAGTCCTGGCATAACCATTTGCCTCAAAGCTCCCTGTGTTGATATGTCAACGCATCTTGCATAATCAGCTTGAGCCTTTCCTTCAAGAAGTCCTGGAATTTCTTTAAATTGCCTTCTTACTTCTTCAACCATTTCATATGCTGCTTTACCAACGGCAGTCATAGCCATTGAAGAAAATAAAAATGGCAACATTCCTCCTAAAAGCATCCCAGCCAACGTTTGTGGATTTGCAACATTTAAAACTTGCAATTTTGCTGCAGCCATAAACCCAGCAAACAATGCCAAACTTGTCAATGCAGCAGAACCTATAGCAAAACCTTTTCCGACAGCAGCAGTAGTGTTTCCGACAGCGTCTAACTTATCGGTCCTTTCTCTAACTTCCTTTGGAAGACCGGACATTTCAGCTATACCCCCAGCATTGTCAGCTATTGGGCCATAAGCATCTACAGCCAACTGTATTCCAAGTGTTGCAAGCATGCCAACAGCAGCTATAGCAATTCCATACAAACCCATTAATGAATTAGCTATTACTATTCCTGCACATATTGCAATTACAGGATATGCAGTACTAACCATCCCAACAGACAATCCTGAAATTATGTTTGTCGCACTTCCAGTCAAAGAGTCTTTTGCAATCCCTTGAGCCGGTTTCGCCTCATCGCTTGTGTAGTATTCAGTTAATTTTCCAACAACTATACCTACACCCAGTCCAGCAACAACCGTCCAGAATATATTCTGACCATCATTTGTTGGAATCCAATTGTGGGTTAAGAAATAAGAAGAAACAATAAACAAAATGCCAGCAGTTATAGAACCTTTATCCAGAGCATGTTGAGGGTTGCCCCCTTCTTTAGTTTTGACCATGAATGTTCCAATAACACTACAAATAATACCAATTGAAGCAAATGCTAATGGCAACATTATGTGACCTAAGGTGTAATTCTGAATACCAAATGCAAGAATCATTGCTCCTATAATTGCACCTACATAAGACTCAAAAAGATCAGCACCCATACCAGCAACATCACCAACATTATCTCCAACATTGTCAGCAATAGTTGCAGGGTTTCTAGGGTCATCTTCTGGAATGTCCATTTCAACCTTTCCAACTAAATCAGCACCCACATCAGCAGCTTTCGTATAAATTCCACCTCCAACTCTTGCAAATAAGGCAATTGAAGAAGCCCCTAGGGAAAACCCTATTAGTATGTTTACAGCTTGTTGTAAATTCCCTGAATAAACTCCTTCAAGCCATCCATAAAGAACTGCAACTCCAAATAAAGCTATACCAACAACGTACATCCCCATAACTGAACCTCCAGCAAAAGCAACTGAAAGTGCATTGTTGAGGCCTTTTTGTGCAGAATAAGCTGTTCTGTAATTAGCGTCAGTTGCGACCTTCATTCCCATGTACCCAGCTATTGCAGAACAAAATGCACCAAAGACAAAGGGGATAACAATTTTCCAATCCCCATCATTCAAACCGTTGTATATCCATGCCAAACTCGCTCCAACAATCAGAACAAACCAGATAAGTAAACTGTATTCTCTCTTCAAGAACATCATCGCGCCATCTCTTATATGGCCAGCAATTTCCTCCATTTTCTTGTTGTCAACTTTTACTGCTTTAACTTTTTTTGTTTGAGCTAGAGCAAAGCAAATTGCAAAAACACCGATATACAAAGCATAATCAGGTATGTTGTTTAATGTATCCATTTAATTTCTCCTTTAACTTTAAAAAATCTAACTTGTCATTCTACTTTCTTTTAAAAGACCCTCGACAATAATTCATTCAATGAGTCTATTTTCACCCTATCCTGTTTTCCTGTGTCTCTATACCTAACTGTAACAGAATTGTCAGATCCAGTATCACCATCAACAGTAACACAAATTGGAGTTCCATTTTCGTCTTCTCTGTAATATCTTTTACCTATTGATCCTGAAATTTCCACTTTTTTTCTATAGGATTTTTTAAGATTTTTTTCAATTTCAAATGCTTTTTCTGGCATCCCATCCTTTTTAACCAAAGGAAGAATGGCAACCTGTGTATTTGCAAGACGAGGATCTATCTTGAGGATAACATGGCTTGAATCAGATGTGTCAAGAGAGTCACAAATAACAGCCAATAGCGTCCTGTCAACACCAGCTGAAGATTCAACAACTGCTGGAATAAATTTTCCCTTTTCTGGATGTGACAAGGTAAGATTTTTTTTACTATGTTTCATATGCTGATTTAAATCAAAATCACCCCTGTTAGCAATGCCTTCAAGTTCTTTTACCCCAAATGGAAAATCATATTCAATATCCCTACATGAAACAGCGTAATGTGCCAATTCATCATTTTCATGATCTCTAAAATGTAAATTATTGCTGTCAATCCCTAAAGAGTCTTTGTAAAAAGACATTCTCTTAGAGCACCATTCCTCAAAAAGACCAGAAGCCTCATCAGGATGACAAAAAAATTCTAATTCCATTTGTGTAAACTCTCTAACCCTAAAAAGAAAATTTCTTGGTGTTATTTCATTTCTAAAAGATTTTCCAATTTGAGCTATTCCAAAAGGCACAGTTAGCCTTGAGTTTCTAGCAACATTTATAGCGTTAACAAAAATACCCTGTGCAGTTTCAGGCCTCAAATAAACTTTTTTTGAAGAATCTTCCATTGCTCCAATCTTTGTAGAAAGCATAAGGTTGAATTGACGAATATCAGTCCAATCTTTCTCTCCGCAATCAGGACAATTTTCATTTACATCAACCTGATCTGCCCTGTATCTCGATTTACACTTTCTACAATCGACCATTGGGTCATGGAATCCGGAAACATGACCACTTGCCTCCCATGCTTCATTTCTCATGAGTATTGAAGAGTCAAAACCAACTATATTATCGCTATTTTCAACATTCTCACTCCACCATATATTTTCAATTCTTCTTTTAAGTTGAGAGCCGTTTGGACCATAGTCATAACATCCTGACAAGCCTCCATAGATTTCACTACTTTGGTTTATGAACCCTTTTCTAGAACAAAAAGATATAACCTCTGAAAGGTCGGGCATAGCCTATTTGGCCTTTGTTGTCTTGGCCTTTGTTGTCTTGGCCTTTGTTGTCTTGGCCTTTGTTGTCTTGGCC
>CAZFBE010000002.1:0-72593 GCA_964517115.1 uncultured bacterium | reverse complement strand
TTGGCCTTTGTTGTCTTGGCCTTTGTTGTCTTGGCCTTTGTTGTCTTGGCCTTTGTTGTCTTGGCCAAACCAGCAACATTTAACTTTTTCATAAGCCTTGAAGACATTCTTGAAGCTTTATTTTTGTGAATTACACCTTTAGAAGCTGAATGAGCAGCTAAAGAAACAACTTCCTTTACAACTTCAAAAGAATCATCTGATTTTGCATCTATAGCTTCTTGAGCCTTTCTTAAAGCAGATCTTAATTTAGACCTATGTTGTCTATTTAAATCTCTTTTTCCAAGAGCCTGTCTGGCTCTCTTGTTCAAAGCACCAATTGGTTTTACCATTCCTCTAATTCTAATCCTTAATTTCTAAAAGCGTCTATTCCGGTTAATAATCTTCCAATTAACAACTTGTGAATTTCACTGGTTCCTTCAAAAATTGTCAAAACCCTTGAATCCCTATAAAACCTTTCAGCTGGAAATTCATTTGAGTATCCATAACCCCCATGAACTTGCACACACCTGTCAGCTGCTTTTATTGCAGACTCGCTTGTAAAGAGTTTCGCTATTGCAGCTTCTTTCGTAAAATTTTCTCCATTTTCTAATTTTTCTATTGCTTTCTTGAAAAGCAAATCCCCTGCTTCAAGATTCGTTGCAACATCCGCAATCATCTCTTGAATAAGCTGAAAAGATGCAATTGGTTTTCCAAACTGCTCTCTTTCTTGTGAATATTTGACCATTGAATCAAAAGAAGCCCTGTGAATCCCTAAAGAAACTGCAGAAATGCCAAGTCTCCCATAATCAAGCCCTTCTAATGCGATAGATAAACCTTTTCCAATTTTCCCTATAACCATAGACTCGGGAATAAAAACATTCTCAAAAACAATGACTGAAGAATCACTTGTCCTCATTCCTAATTTTCCATTTATTTTTTCAGAAGAAAAGCCCTTTGAACCATGAGGAACCAAGAATGCAGATATCCCTAAATTGCTGCCATCCTTTATGGTGTTGGCATACAAGATACTAAAATCAGCAACAGACCCTGAGGTTATCCAAATTTTTTCTCCCTCTATGACCCAGCCCCCATTCTTCCATGTTGCAGTTGTTTTCATTGAAGAAGGATCGCTTCCTGCATGATTTTCGGTTAGAGAGTATGCCCCTATGACATCTCCTTTAGCTATTTTGGGAAGCCATTCTTTTTTCATCTCTTCAGAACCATGCCTTGAAATAACCCCGCCACAAAGCCCAGAATGAACTGATATTGTTACCGCCATACCTGGATCAAAATAAGAAAACTCTTGAACAGCTGCCAAAAAAGCAGATGGAGGAAGGCCCATTCCGGCAAATTCCTGTGGAAAGGCTAAGCCCATCATCCCCTTTGAAGCTAAGTTTTTAAAAATTTCTTTTCTGAAAATTTCCTTTTCATCAGCTTCAATCAGCCCGGGCTTCAAAAAACTTTCTGCAAGTTTTGATGCCAAGTTCCTGATTCGATCAATAATCTGATTATCCATAATTGCTATTCTATATTTGCACCAGGGAATGAATACAGTATTAAAGGTTCTGTTTTCAAAATATCTTTCTCTTCAATAAGTTCAAAAAACATCCAGATAGATTCAAATTGAGGAAGTTTTATGCGCAGGGTCTTTGTTCCTTTTGTTTTTAAAACATCATCTGGAAAATCTCCAATACATAAACCAGGATTTTTCAAAATCTCCTTAATGATTTCAGATTTTTTTATCACTCTTGGGGAAGAGCCGTTAAATGAAAAAAAAACTTCATCTCTAATTGAGTTAATCATTGTCCAGCAAGGCTCTTTTTTTCCAGCACAAAACCAAAGAGCATCCAGGCTAGAAACGGTTTTAAACTTCAATTTTTTATTGTGGAAAAAACCTTTCAACCAAGAAAATGCTATCCTTAGGCCCATTATGGACCCTGGTCCATTCACAAGGATAACTCCTTCCAGGTCATCAATACTCCTGTTTAGTTTTTGAAAAAAAGACCTTATCCGCAATAAGTTCTCAAATAAAAAATTTGATTTAAAAACCTTTGAACCAACAATAGTTTTTCCTTCAGCTACAGCAAACCCTGACAAGGGGCCTGTTGGATCTAAAATTAGCCAAGTTTTATTTTTTTTCATTTTTGAAAAACAGTGATGTATCTTTTTTTATTTTTTTCCTCAATTCTTATCCTCAAAAACCCTTCACCCAAGCCTTTTCCCCATTCAACAAAAATCAAATACGGATCTTCTTCTAAAAATTCCGAAATAAAAGATTTAAAAAAATTCGTATTTTTTTGATACTTATAAAAGTCAATATGGATTACTGGTCCTTTTTTTGTTAAATAATTCAAAGCAGATAAATAAGTAGGGGATTGGACGTCTTCTGGCCTTCCGTCCAAAGACTTAACAAAACCCTTAACCATTTCTGTTTTTCCAACACCAAGTTCACCTTCTAAAAAAACAATATCTCCTCTTTTTAATTTTTTTGAAATACTCTTTGCTATATCATGAGTTTCTTGAACACTTTTGCTAACTAAGGCCAAATTATCTCGCTTCCTTTTCCATACCATGCTGGAATAGTTCCATTCTCAATTTTTCCAATAACAGAAAAAAGCAATTTCTCCTTTATTGAAATATCCTTTATCTCCCTCTCATGTTTTTCGTCAAAAGTAAAAAGATACTCATAATCCCCACCCTGTTTATAAAAATTTTCACTACTTAAATTTAAATCCAGAAATACTTTTTTCATAAGGGAAGAAGACGGTATTTCTTTAAAAATATTTGGATTTACACTTGAGTTCTTACATATGTTCATAAGATCAAATCCCAGACCATCAGTTATGTCTGTCATTGAAGAAACAATTTTTGCAATCTTTAATGGGAAACTTACATTTGGTCTTGGCTTCAAAGCCTCCTCAACAAGGTTCTCCCTTTCTGAAATTTTATTTATTGCAAGATACCATCCCAACGGCCTTTTTCCAGGATACCCTGTAACGCCTATCAAATCCCCATCTTTTGCCCCTGACAGACCGGGTCCAATAGCATTGAATCCAACCACAGTAACGGAAAAAACAATATCTTTAGATGTCCTTGACAAGTCTCCTCCAACAACTTTTAGTGAAAAAAAATCTGCAACCTCCTCAAGGGAATCTAAGGCTCTTTTTATAACTGAATCGTTGATCCCAGCAGGAAAACAAAAAGATGTCAATATCATTTCAGGCCTGGATCCAACGGCAGCTACATCCGTTATAGAACCTGCAACAGCATTCCAAACACCCTCTTCGACCCAGTTCTTTCTATCTAAAAGAAAATGTCTTCCTTGTATTGAGGAATCGACAGAAATTGCAATTCCTCCTTTTTCCCAATAAGAATCATCTCCAGTTAATGGAAATTTTTTTTTGATTAACCTGACTACTTCAGTTTCTTTCATTTTTTTCAGCAACTTGAGCAAGGGCATTCAAGAGAGCTTCTAAATTTTCAATAACTACCTTTTTGATCAGTTTGTCTATAAGGGGGCCTACCAAGGGGACTCCAGCATCATATTCAAGAATCATAGAAGATTCACAACCATTATCAGAATCTTCAAAAATCCAAGAACCTCTATAAACTTTAAAAGAACCTTCTATCTGAGAAAATTCACAAATTTTTGAATCTAGGTTCCAAATATCCTCTTCAATCCAATTTAAGTCTTTTTTTATTGGCCCTGCTTCAAGAATTCCCTTCCATGAAACAGTCTGCACGGAACAACCATCTATCTTTTCCTTCTTTAAAATATTAACCGATTTGATTCCGGGCATTTCTTCAGCTATCAACTCTGGATTCATTGCTAGGGTTAAAGCTTCTGAAGAACTACAACTTATAAATTTAGATACTTTGACGGTGTCCATGAAAAATCTTCAAAGATTGACTGAAAATGTCTTAACTTCTTTGCCTCCTTTTGAAATTTTAACTTAGGTAAAGAGTCTTTGTTTTTAGAAATAATTTCAAAAGCTCTTTTTATGTACATAAAATGGTCACTTGTATAAGTTCTTCGAGGAATTGCTAATCGCAAGTACTCTCCGGGACAAGATATTTGCTTACCATCATTATCTCTACCAGCACACAAACTTCCTATTTCAGATGTCCTTATGCCTCCTACAAGATAAAGAGCTAAAGCAAGAGACTGTGCTGGAAAATCTTCGCTTTTTAGATGAGGAAGCCATTTTCCAGCATCAATATAAACTGCATGCCCTCCAGGGTCCACACATGGAACTCCAACCTCTTCAAGTTGAGTATGAAGAAACTTGATTTCATTGATCCTGTGTTTCAGATACCTCTCATCAAGCGCTTCTCCCAAGCCCACAGATAAAGCATTCATATCTCTTCCTGCTAATCCTCCATAGGTGATAAACCCCTCTTTTAAAATTTCTAACTCAACTAAGCGTTCATATTTTTCTTTATTTTTTTTATCCTTAAGAGCAATGAACCCCCCAATATTCACAAGGCCATCCTTCTTTGAACTCATCCATCCTCCATCGCTCAAGGAACATGTTTCAAGTGCGCATGCTTTCGGGCTTTTTCCTTCTCCATTCAGATATTGGAAATAGCTATTTTCAGCAATACGAGCCATGTCAATCCAAATTTTTACAGAATGAGAATCAGCGATTTTTTTTACTGCACGAAGGTTTTTTAAACTCACAGGAAGCCCTCCAGCACTATTACAAGTAACAGTAGCAACTATCAACTCAACCTCTTCTTCTTTGAGATACTTTTCCAACAAGGCTAAATCAAAATTACCGCCAAAAACTTTATCTTTTTTATCAAGGCAAGAAAAGACCTTCATTCCAACTTCCAAAGCATGGGCTGTAGTGGTGTCAAAAAGGTGATTGCTAACAACCCCCTTCCCCTTGTTTCCAAATGCTGAAAATAATATATCCTCTGCAGCCCTCCCTTGGTGTGTCGGAATAACAACTTTGTATCCAAACAAGTCCTTAACGCTTTTTTTCAGCGAATAAAAAGACTGGCTTCCTGCATAGGATTCATCTCCGGAAAGAATAGCACTCCATTGCCCTTGACTCATTGCACCTGTTCCAGAGTCAGTCAAAAGATCTATTGTCACAAGTGAAGAAGAAACATTGAAAAGGTTGTAACCTGAAGCAGAAAGAGCTTTTAACCTTTCTTCTGGAGATGGATTTGGAATAGGCTCTATTGCCTTTATTTTCCATGGTGAAGGATTGTCAAAAATCACTTACGGTTTGAAATTCTGCTCTTCTTTTCTCTCAGTAAAGCTACTGCCAAATACTGATTGAAAATCTCATCCAAAGATCCGACACTTGCAATTGCCGTGGTTCTGTTAACCAAAGGACCAAATTTTTTTCTAACTACATCATCTAAAGATTTAAGAGACCCCTTCTCCAACTCTTTCTTTGACATGTTTGAAAAAATATCCCTGTGCTTAAAGAGCAACTTCCCATCCTCCTCATGTATGACACCAGAAAACTGAAAATCTTGAAGCTCCGAAAGCCTCCTGTACTCAATAATGAACTTTCTTCGAATTCCCCCCAACATAGAAGATGTATTATATTTTAGAAAAAATCAGAAACAACATCTATACCCAAATTTTTCGATTTATTTTTACCAACAATATAAGAATCTTCTATTCTTACTCCATATTTGTTTTTTATATAAATCCCTGGCTCTATAGTAACAACCATATTTTTCATCATTATGTTTTTTGAACCTTGAAATAATCCTGGAGATTCATGAACCTCCCTTCCAACTCCGTGCCCTAAAGAATGTCCAAAATATTCTCCATATCCAGAATCTCTAATAATCTTCCTTGCACTTTCATCAAGCTCATGTCCGGAAACCGATTCTTTCAGAATGCCTTCTGCTTCTTTTTTTGCACTATTCGTAATTTCAAATATCTCTAAAAACTCTTTTTTTGGTTTTTTCCCGGGAACAAGCCATGTTCTAGTCATGTCACTCATCCAACCATCCAAACAAACTCCCAAATCCAAAGTCAAAGGCTCTCCAGGCTGAAGAATCTTGTCTGTAAAAGAAGCATGGGGCCTCGATGAATAAGGTCCAGATGCAACTATCGGATCAAAAGCCATTTTTTCAGCACCATTTTTTATTGCATATTTAATAATCTCAGAAGCTAAATCTCTTTCTGAAAGTCCTGGATGAATGATTGTTTTTATATAGTTGAACAAAGCCGCATTCAATTTCGCACTTTCTTTAATTCCCTCCAATTCCTCTTCTGTTTTTATTGATCTTGCAAAATCAACAGCTTCATCAATGGGAACCAGTTCTCCGTTTGTGTTTTTATCCAATAACAATTTTTGCTTTTCAGTATTTCTTGAAGACAGGTACCCAATCCTCTTTTCATCTTTTCCAAAGAGATGTCTAAAAGTGCTTTTTAGTAAATTCTTTTCTGAACAACAATAAACATCAAGATAATCTTTTTTAAATTCTTGAGCTATTTCATGATATCTAAAATCGACACCTAAAACACATCCTTTTTCAGTGATAATCAAAATTCCAGTTGATCCTAAAAATCCCGAAAACCACGAAAGATGAACAGGGTCTGAGATGAGAATGCAGTCTAAATTCGAATCTTTGATTATTTTTTTAACTTTACTAAACATCTAATAACAAATTCTAGAAGATTTAAATTAATATTAAACACAATGGAAAACTTCCTTTCGACTTTTTGGACCTTTTTTCTGATACCTTTTATTTTTGGGTCAATACCTTCAGGATATATTTTGGTGAAAATATTATTCAAAAAAGATATAAGAAAGCATGGCTCCAAAAACATTGGATCAACAAATGTTGGAAGAACATTTGGCTCAAAGTATGGCTATATGACACTTTTACTTGACATGCTAAAAGGATACCTTGGAGTTTTGATTTCTTACAACATGCTTTCATCTGGATTTCAAAATGAAAACAATATAAATATTGCAATATGCCTACTTCCTCTTTTTGCAGTTTTAGGACATGCTTTTTCTCCCTTTATGAATTGGAAAGGTGGGAAAGGTGTTGCTACAACATTTGGTTCATTTATATTTTTTAATTTTGAATACATGCTAATTTGTCTTTCTTTTTATTTAATAACCATAAAAAAATCCAAATTTGTTTCACTTGGATCTATCATTTCAACATGCTTGCTTCCATTAAGCTCATACCTTTATTTAAAAAATAACTTAAAAATTATTCATAAAAGTGGAAATTACTTTATTAATCTTGATGAAAATATACCTCACATTTTGCTTCAAACATTACCTATAATCATTTTGGTTGTGTTTTTGCATAGAGAAAATTTAACAAGATTGAAAAAAGGAACTGAAAGTAAAATCAAATGAAGATTCATGTAGCTGGGTTCGGTTCTTGGGGAATTTCATTTTCAAATCTTCTTGCAAGTCAAAATGCTAAAGTCACGATATTGACAACAGACCATGAAGATGAAAAAAAATTCAATCAAGAAAAAATTCACCCATTGTTCGAGGGGAAAAAATTAAATAATAAAATTACAGCAATAAACAAAAATGAAATTTCAGAAATTCCTGATTTTTTAGTTTGGTCAGTTCCAACAAAATTTACAAAAGAGTGGATTACCGAAGATTTCTTAAGACACTATTCAGGTGTTGATATTCTTGTTTTGTCAAAAGGTTTGGCTCCAAAAGGATTCAACCCTATAGGAAACTGGTTAAATGAAAATTTGAAAAATAATATTTATGTACTCTCAGGACCGAATTTTGCTACCGAAATAATTCATGGACTTCCAGCAGCAACAGTGATTGCCGGAGAAAAGAGGCCAAAAAAGATCGAAGAAGTTTTAAAAAACAGCTCTTTGAGAACTTATTACTCTGACGATATCTTGGGTGTGAGCCTTGGGGGTGTTCTTAAGAATGTATATGCTATAGGCTCTGGGATGGTTGATGGTGCCAATCTTGGAAAGAATGCAAGAGCTGCAATGATTTCAAGAGCACTGGTTGAAACTTCAAGAGTTTTTGATTATTTTGAAACAGACAAAAAAACTCTTTGGGGTTTGGCTGGGCTAGGCGATCTTATACTTACAGCAACAGGAAGCGACAGCAAGAATTGGCAACTTGGAAACCAAATTGCAAAAGGCATTTCTCTTGAAGATTCTCTTAAGAACCTAACAGGAGAAAGTGAAGGGATAAGAACCTTGAATGGACTTATAAATCTTTCAAATGAAAAAAATATAGACGTTCCCCTGGCTTGTGCTATAAATGATGTTATCTACAAAAAGAAGACAGTTAAAGATGTTGTAAAGACACTCTTAAAAAGACCCTCAAAGAAAAAAGAAATAGATTAAATAGGACAAACAAGGAATGCACTTTCTGCATTCCTTGTTGCCCCTCTCAAAACTACTGATAACAAGAAGTCGGATTATTTATTGAGTCAGTCCCATCAAATATCCTAAAGAAAACCTCTTCACTGCTCTGGCCACCTCTCCTGTTGTCAGACCAAAGTGTAAAAATGATATCTCCAAAAATCTCAATAGCTGGACTATGCTGAACATTAGGTGACTGTATCGGATCCCCAATTGAATAATCATTAAGTTGCCAAGTTGGGTTCATGTTGTCAGTACATCCTAAAGTAACCCTCTCAGTTGAATTTACACTAGTGTCTGCCCAAGCGACAGCAAGTATGTCATCAGAAATATCAGCACTGACTCTCAAGTAAAGCGGAGATGCAGCTGTTCCGCTATTATTCACAGCAGAAACATTCTCCCAACTTCTACCCCTATCTGTTGTTTTCTTTGTCAGTGTTTTATTAGTGGAGCTGAACGCAACAAACATATCAGGAGAAGCAGGATTTGACGTCTTTGAAACATCTGCCAAACTTGGATAAAGTCCTGTTTCAAGAGTTGTAACATTCCTACAAACACCCTCAATGGCACTTGGACTACAAGCAGCAGAGTCAATAGCTAAACCAAATCCAAATGAATCAAGAACGGAAATATTAGAACCTGCTTGTGAGGTTCCAACAAGTTGATCCTCGTAATTCATATTGAACCAACCTCCGAAAGAGCCACTTATAGCAGCATCATCTGAAGTATGAACAAACCTGTTAAACATAACTGTATGTTGAGGATTGTTTGGAGGACTGGAGTCAAAGAATAATGAATACTGTCCAAAGACCTGGTTGTTATCATCAAAATCAGAACTCTCCATAACAGTTGAATCCGGCCTTTGGTCTTCAGAATCTATGATTGTCCATCCGTCCCATTCTCCAAAAGCAGCTGCATGGAAATCATTTTGGGTATCATTGTTTGCACCAGCAGAAGCTCCGTTGGAAAGTATATTTCCAGACTGAGCATGTCTTGTTGGTATCTGAAGATTTCCAACATAACCATCAGTTGTAACAGTAAATGTCTTGATTTCCTCAGTTCCGGTCAATGTATTGTCTGTATTTCTAATAAAAGTTTCACCAATTGGCAACTGCTGGAAAAGGAATCCGTTCCAGTTGATATAAACTCTTGAAAGGTCTCCATCCAATCCGTTCCAGCCACTTGGAATATCTACAATATCACAAACTGAACCTGCAAGGAATGTTTGGTTGAAAGGACCTCCAAAAATTTCAACACTTTGACCAATGTTATACATGGCAGCATCTTCATCTTTGAGAAGGAACATTCCCCCGTCACCGTAAAGCAGCAGGTCAAGAGGGTCTTGAACACCCCACTTACAATCTTGGCTAGAAGCAATACCTCCAACAAGACCGAGTATGTTATCCCAAACAACCTGAGGAAGATCCATCATGCTTGTATCACATGGATACACGTCTCCTAAGTCTTCATCAAAACAATTTGCACCGGATCCATCACTTTGAACTAAAGCTGTATGTGTACCTTCTGTAGTTGCTCTAACAGCAAAATTCCAAACCCCTGCACTGTCGATATCAAAATCAGAAACAGTATCGTCTTGATAATTAAAGTCGTTAACATTTAACACATCGTCATTGTTGCCGCCCCAATACCAAGATCTTGAATAATGATAATCCCACTCAAAACCAGTAGCACTATTAAAGTTATTTGATAAAGGATCTCCATCTGGATCATAATGATCGGCAGAAAGGCTAACCTGGAATGGTGTAATTCCAAAAAGATCACCCTTTGTCTGTTGGATTATCCAAGCTGAAGGCGGATTATTGACAGTCAAGCCATTTCCAACTCCGCCAAGATGTATTGGATTTCCATTTGCACAAACATGATTATCTAAAGTAGAAGCAAATGGGCTTCCTGAATCAGAGTACTCAATACAAGACTCCAAACTGTACCCTTCATCAGAAGGGTCTCCGTCAGAAACATAAAGGGTTGGCCTAAATGTAACACCCTGACCAGAAACAAGACATCTGAATGAGTCCTCTCCATTTACACCTTGTTCCCCTAATGAAGATCCGGATCCAATTCTGTGACCCTGGTCAACATCCCAAACTACCTTATTGTTTCCAAAACCTGTTTGATAAGGCCAACTACCTCCATCATCACATACCCATTGAGGAACCTGATCCTTATCGTCACAGAAAGTTCCACCATCTGGACATATGTCTGGTGTTATTCCACTCCAGTTAGCAAGACCATCTTTATCTATGGTTCCAGCACCTTGCCCGAAAAGAACTGGGTCACCGTCTGGATCCCAAGAAGAACGTGCTGTATAGTCAACATTCCTTGAATTGTCCCCTGAGAAAACATCATCCTGTATTGTTATGTGGGCTAAAGGAACCCTGTTTCTCCATAAAGTCATATCAAATGATGAAATGTCTTCTCTAGCAGAAGCAGCACATGCTGTTGTTGACGCAGTTTCACAAACCCTAACAGAAACATTTCTTGAAACAGTGTATGTAGAAGAGTCTCCTGAATTTGGTGAATCAGTTCCATTCCATAAAGCTGGTCCAGAAACCTGATCTCTACACACATGCTCAAACCAAGCAGGTGCCAAAGCATCGAAAGTAGAACCACTCATATCTGGAGAGAAAGTAGCAAAATCATTTGAATCGACCCAGTCACAATCAATCTGAACAAAGATGTTTCTTCCATAAGGATCTAAACTCCTTGAAGCGTCAAGATGTACAACGGAATCAAAAAGGGTATTTGCAGAATCACAATTTGGAAGTTCCTCAAAAGGACATCCTCCAGGATTCTCACCACCAAATGGAGTTAATGGTTTCGGGAAAAGGTATGTTCCGTCCGCAAAAACATCCAACAGCTCTAAATCAGGTCGTTTGAGGTCTGCAATACCTGGATCAGAATCAGCTACCCAATAATTGTTTTGACCATTTGCATCACTTTGGAAAATTCCACTCTGTGGAGAAAGCTGCTCGACGACCCTTACACTAGCAGTATCTGTATCAGAAACACCCATTGAGTCTGTTACTGTCAAAGTTACAGTCCACATGTCCCCAGTTCCATCATTGCCCAAATCTGTCAAACCATCTCTAACATCACTCGCAACAGCATCATCCTGATAAACACAAGTGTGTACTGGTGTATTTACAACAGGGCTACCATTGCCACAATCCCAAGAATAAGTCAGTGCTTGGTCATCAGGGTCAATGGAGTTATGAGCTGAAAGAGGAACAGAGAAAGTACCGTTGAAATTTGGAGCAGAACTCACAGAAACATCAAAAGTTCCAACCCAGTTCAAATGATCTTCCTCCCAAGGGTTATTTGGATTTGTATTCGAATCCCAATTTTCAGGACCTGAAATAGCAGCCCTTGGGGCTCTATTCAACATATTCCTAACAGGGATAACACCCAAGGAAGTGGAGCCAGGCAAACAGAAGTAGCTCGTACATCCAGGAGAAACATGTGGGTCATTCACTATAAGTTCAATTGGGCTAACACTATGTGGGATCGTTGGAGTATTGGAAGCCGGGTAAGAACATAAATCATAGTTAAATGGACCTGGAGAGAATGGAGGGCTTGTATTTAGCCCATTTCCATCTCCACAATCCCACTGGAACGTTGTGCTCCAAGGAGGATTGCTTAATTGGCCTTCAAGATCCATGGTTGAACCTCCGACCAAAACAACATTGTTTGATGTCATCAAACTATCCACAACTGGCAAGAAGTCAGTTTGAGGATCAATATAAACAATTGGCATCGGCGTTGTGTTTGTTGCTCTTGCGATATTGTGATTATCCTGTCCGGACAAATCTCCATCACTTACAACAAGAGAAACCGCTGGCCTTCCAACAGTATCAAATTGACAATCTTGAGCTGAAGTATTTCCTGCTCCAACACTGTCACATTCCCATGCATACTGCAAAGAGTCACCATCTGGATCCCATGAAAGGTAAAGTGGATCCCCTTCATCTTGGGATCTTGAATGCCAACTCGTGGTTCCTCCAACTGGAACAACCCAATCAGTATTTTCTTCATGAGCAACAACAACAGGAGGTCTGTTGTTCCAAATTTCAAATGTCAAATACTCAATATCAAGATTGTCATTCATGTCAATAATTCCATTGGTTGTGTAATCATCCCTCAAAGGTTCAGGGAAAGTAATAACGTCAGCACCTACAACACCACATGTATCTATTGTGAAGACTGAAGTCAAGGTTTCATTTTCCCTAACTAAACCCTGTCTTCCTCTGATTAGGTTCAATTCAGGATCAGCACAACTTCCAGCTGCAAGTTGCAACTGGTTATCTCCAGCCGTTGCAGCAGAACCAATATTCCCTTCGCGAATCTCTTCAATTTGAGCACCATCATCAACCAAGTAAGCAGGAGACATTACTCCACCAAAGAATCCTCCATCAACCCTTACAGTATCCAAGAGACTTACAACGCGGGCATTGTCTCCATCCTGAACAGTTTCAAGCAAAGGATCAGCAAATTCCAATACATCTGGACTGCCAGGAGTACAGTTGGTAATTGTTGTATTTGTAGGTCCTGCACCAAACATATTATCATCTTCAATACGTATAGGGTTTCCTACACGGAAAGATTGAGCAATACATTCTCCATCTGGAATATCAACAGTAGTTGAATTTATCTGTGCATTCGATACTATGTCTGTTATAGGGTCTGTTGGATCACATCCTCCAGCCTCAACTGTTCTGTCGTCAGAATCCGGTGGGTTAAGTTGGTTAGAAACCCTTACTCCAATTCCATCTGCGAAAAGGCCTGTAGCACAAACCCCATCTGCCACAATGACAAAATCTGTAAGGTCAATATGGTCCCTAATTAAAGGCTCTACAGAAAAACCACATCCTCCAACAGTCCCATTGTCACATACTGAATATTCAACCGTTTCTAGAACAGGACCAGCACCTGGAGCAGGATTTGGGAAATTACATGTTCCCACAGCAAAATCAATTATTCCTCCACCAGCACCGCAATTAATTCGATGTGACAAAAGGTCACCATCTGGATCCCATGAATTATTCAAATCAATTTCAACATTGTGGGTTGTTGAACTAGATCCGACCGTCAACGACCCCGTGTAATCAGCAAGCGCAACTGGCCTCTGCTGTCCAGAACCTAGTTCATCAACCCAGACAACAACAGTTCTGACATCCTCGGATGGGGAAGCCTCATCATCGCTAACCTTGACGGTAAGAAGATTCGCGCCATTTACCATTCCGTCTATAGCAACAGAACAGCTACCCGATTCCTGAGTCAAACCTGGATTGTCAAATGGAAGGTTCCAAGCCCAGTTACAGTCAATTTCCCTTGAAGCAATCCCAGAACCAGCACTCATGCTTGTATCAGCATCTTTTGACAAAGCTGTATTCCATGGAACTGGCTGAAGTGAATCGTGGTTGTAGTAAACACCTGTAACCTTAATACTCCCCATTGGATCTTGGTTCATGTCGGAAACATAAACATCCAAGTTGACAGTATGAGTTAGAACTGAGTCAGCAGGAAGAATAGTGCTTGCGTTACCAGAATCATCTCTAAGCCCGCCATCATCTGTAACCGTTAAGCTTACAGTCTTGATACCTACACCATCAATTGCTTCATCGTATGAACATCTCCAGGTGGAGTCAGAAACTCCAGTCCATTGGGAAATGGTCCCTCCGTTACAAACTGGCTGATATTCATTGATGTTTCCATCAAGATCATCTGACCTTGAACCATCAAAATCAACAAAATAAGAACCTCCAGGATTGAATGTTCCTAATGCACCGCTTGCTCCACTGATGAAGAAATAGGATTGTGGCTGCCTGTTTCTCGTAACTGAATCACAAGGAGTTCCGTCATCTGGACAGTCTCCAACATGTATTACAGTTGTAATAACCGGAGAAAGACTACCATCAGCATCAGTAATCCTCAAGCCGACAGTGTAATCTTTTTCTTCCGAAAAAGTCACATTTTCAGTTTCGCCTGTTGCATCAACAGTAAAGGTTCCACCAACAACATCAAAATCCCATTCATAAGTACAACCATCACAATCAGTTGGATCTGTCCATGTTGCATCGTCAGTATCAACGGCTACAGCATTAAAGTCAACAGTCAAAGGAGCAAAACCAGCAAGGAAAGGACTTGCAGAAATTGCACCTTGTGGTGCTTCGTTTTCATTTGGCATAACTCTGTATGTCACAGCATGAATGTTTGTTGCACCAAGATTGTCAGTTGCTCTTAAAGCAATAACACCCTCTCTGTAATTTGCGCCAGCAACATTGTTACCAAACGTTAAATCAACTGATGAATTTAATTCATTCCCACTTACATCAACATTAAATGTAATACCGTCATAATTAAGATCCCAATCCCAAGAAACAACCTCACCATCAGCATCGACAGATCTTCTTCCATCTAGGTAAACAGAAGCATTGCCAGTATTGTCATATTCTGAAACGTTACGCACAGATTCAGCAAAAGGCTTTACTATTGCAACAGCTTGTGGATCGCTATTTCCAGCATTTATGTCATGCTGGTAACCATCTGAACTCGGATCGTCTCCATAACCAACGGATATCAAAACTGTTCTTTCTCCAACCTCTCCATTATTGTCTGTCAATTCATATTTAACAGCATAATCTCCAACTTCCCTAAAAGTACATTTTCCAGTACCGTCTCCATTGTCTGTGACAATTGGGGCACTTGTAGCTATTGAATTTGAATCACAGATAAGAGATCCATTTGAAAAATTGACAAATTCATCTTCTCTATCAAATGATGCCGTTGCATCAAAACAAACATTGAATGATGGTGTTGCCAAGTCATGGTTCAAAACACCTGCAGAAGCTAGCGAACAAGCCTCATTCTGGTCTTCCTCAATCTTGAGCAAAACAACAGGAGCATTATTCTCGTAATCATCAACATAGAGATGACTCCAAATAATCGGTGAACATTCTCCTGGGTTTGGACCACCACTACATGCCCTCAAACCAACACGGGTTCTTGCATCTCCAGAAGCGAATCCTTGCCAATCAGAATAACTTAAATCAATAGCACAATTCGAACCTGAATTTGGATTGTTGTTTGGATTACAGTTAACTGTTTGAACATTCTGCGATGTCCATGCAGTAGCAGGATCCCAATCGGAAACAAATTCACATGTAAAGCTTGTTTCATCAGGGTCATAAGAACCTCTGTTATTATCTCCAAAACCACCTACACGCCAAGCACACTGTGCTTCAACGGAAAGGTTTCCAGTTTCATCCAATTCTCCTATAGCCCTATTGTTGTTGCTTGGGTTTCTCAACCTCATCACAGGAACAGGTGGACGATCCTGGTTATTATTCACAGGAACCCAAATCACACCACACCCAACAGCTCCATGAGAGTCTGTGAATCTCGCACCAACTCTCTTCAAGCCTGTTGTTGCATATGAATAACCTGAAAGAACAGAGGCTGAATTACCCCAACCTGAATCATTTTCACAACTGTCATTTTCAATAAAGGAAGGATTGAAACCTCCACCTGCCCTTTGAATGTTTGTGTCATAGTTTGCATTCCATTCGCAAGTCTGATTCACAGGTGCTAAAAATCCACCATCATCCTCATAATCGCTAACCCAGCATTCCAAATCAGGGCCAGATTCATTTGTCGCCATTCCAACAGAAACATCAAAACCTGCTGCAACCCTTACGTGCACCTGTGGAGCATTGTTTATTCTTTGGTCATACTTGTTTCCATCAACCCAGCTTGCACCCTGGTCATCACTCATCATGTGGAACATCTTTGCACGACCACTTGAAGCTTCCACAAAACTCAAATGCCAGAAATCATCAAACGGACTTCCTGTAGTAGGCTCTATGGATAAAACTGGCTGGGTTTGTGCACCTTGTCCAGAAGCCCTCAAATCACTATTTCCAAGACCTGGCATAGAGTTTCTTTGAGACCAAGTGGAACCAGCATCAATACTTTCTATCCAATAAACATCCAAGTCACCATTCTCATCATCTCCAAAGAAAACAATCAAATGATCGCTATTGCCAGGATCTACAGTCAAATTTGGAGATTCAGCATTACTTCCACATTTGATTCCATTGCTTGGTTCTTCATGTGAAATATTCTGAGCTTCTTCCCAATTGATATCTCTGTTATTAGGGTCTGAGCCATCATAAGCACCTCTCCTGTACCTTATTTGAGTTTCTCCACCTAAACATTCATCCAAAGATGAAGATATCCAGATTGAATGCAATATTCCAGTATCAGGACCAGTTTGAACAAATCTAATATTGTGTTGACCTTGAGAATGGCTGTTATCAACACCTTCAGCAGGCAAGAATGGATATTCATCATTTTCATTGATGTCACCACTTATCATCTCATCATTACCAACAGTTAGAGGGATTTCCAAATTGCTTTGAGGGTCTCCTTCCCTACAAAGCTTCGCATCCCAAGCACCGTTAACATCACCATAAACATTCAAACACATCAAGTTACTCGTAGCACCCTCTTCATCAACAACCCTTACAGCAACCCTGTAATCACTAGCAAAATTCATTTGAGAACCTAGGCCATTTATTCCATCTGTTGAATTAAGTTCCCATTGATAGAAATTCTGTTCACCAGAAGCATCACAAATGACAGTATCATTTACAGACAATGCAGAAGAATCTATATTTGAAAAACTATTTTGTATAACATCTGCAAAAAATGAAACTCCATCATAGTCAAGGTCCCATTCAAGAGTTTGGATATTGTCATCATCACAGATACCAACACCAAGCCCAATGAACTTCCCTGTTGAAGGGTTCACAAATTCTGTCGGATTAGTAGAAATTGGATTCATGGTTGTAAAGCTTTCTAGAGCATTTGAGAATTGCCCTTGTTCACATCCTGTGTTTATACAATTTGAAGGATCTTCATCAACACCATATATCCATATCTTAGGCACTTCCGGAGCCTGATTAACCTGAATCCTTACAGTCTCGGAATCATTTGAGATTCCATCTGTAACGGTTAGTGTCGCATCGTAGAAAGGGGCATTTTCGGTGTAAGTGTGAATGTAAATTGAATTCAAAGTTGTCAAATCATTAGTACCGTCAGAATCAAAGTCCCACATATACTTCAAAGCATCAGGACCCGAATCCAAATCAAAACTTGAAGAAGCATCAAAACTAACCCTTAAGTTAGTTGGATTTTCGTCAAGTATCTCAAAAGTCAAACCTGCAGACGGCTCTACATTGTTTATAACACCAACAGAAGCACTTGCTGAATCACACAATTGAGCCTCAGGGAAGTCTAAAATCCCCGGATAACGACATGTTCCGTCAACAGCAACAACCCTTATCCTGAAGTTAGTTTCACCAGTCCATATATCAACACCATTCAAATCAGCTGATGGAGCAGTCCAAACAATACCGCTAACACCTGTTTTTGCCCAAATGCCATTATTGCTTTCTATACTCGCAGAAGGTCCATAAGAGCCCCACTGCATATGTTCAAGAATTGCCAAATTACTCGTAAGGTAATTGTTGTCTAAATTGGTTGCCAAAGTTACAGTAGCATTTTGATTACCAAAATTACCAGACTCAATACAACTTTCTATTGTTGTTTCATGCCCAAGAGGGTTTGAACTATCGCTAACCCTTACTGGCCTATACTGTTCATGTCGATTACAAGAACCTTGGACAACAACAGTGTTTGATCCAAAAGTACCGTTTTGAACAAGATATGCCCTCGTATTTGCATTGTTGTTACTACCTTTCCAGTCAGTCCAATAGTATTTCATAGTTCCACATGGGTCTGTCCAAGATAGGGCACAAGAACCAGGGCCATCAGAATCTTCTACAGAAACTGAAACAGTTGTCTTAGAAGCATCTAAAGTTGAAAATTCAAATATAGGATCATCGGAAATTGATGGTCCAGAAGTTATCTGAGGGGGGTTGTTAACATTTGGAGAACTAAAAGTAACAGTAACAATCGACTCGTCAGACTTGTCACAATCATCACCTGAATCAGAAGGGGTGAAAATTCCACCTAAATCACATCCCAGAATTTGGTACTGGTCATTGGTATCTAAAGTCAAAAATCTATCTAGGTTTAATGTTCCTGTACTTTGGTCAACAGATGTCACTTGAGCTCTTTGGTAACAACCATCAGTACTCCAGTTTTGCTCAGCATACGGAGAGCAAGTTTCAGAAGGGTCAGGGAAGACTATAACAAAATGCCCCCAATCACACAAAGGGTTTCCAAGAACATCATCACTTCCACAAACTCTTGAAAAATCTTGAGAAACATCAGTGTCGATAATGCTGTTATGACTCAACCCATTACCGTTGTCAAGAAATCCCTGGATTGCTATCTGGTCCGCAACAGAAACACTTATAGGTAATGCACACCTTATGCTGACTCTTGCATTATTCATTATCGAATAGTCGTCCTCAAGAGTTTCTGCTATTTCTAGATTTCCTGCAGGAGCATTCAAAGGATCTGGATCAGCTGAAACAGAAGTAATAAAAGTGTCCATGTACTCGGTACCAGCATCATCACTAATCCTTACTGGAATAGAGACACCATTCTGGACCCCACCAAAAGCCTGAATATTGTCAATTCTCACACATGTTGTTCCAGCAACAGCACCCGCACACTGTCCAGGAGTAAATGTAAATCCAACAGAAGAAATCGCTGGAGATGAGTTTACCGTATCCAATGTTCGAAGAATTGAATTTTGTACATTCAGGTCTGGATTCCTTACAACACTGTTTGAAAGAATAGCATCATTTGAATTTACATCCTGAACCAAAGAATTAAATCCAGCATTTGGATCCCAAGACCAATTGTCATGACCCCATAAATTTGCAAGACTGTTGTCGGTAACACATCCATTAGGCGTTGCATTTGAGTTGTTTATGTCAAGAGACCACCAATACCTGATGATATCGGAATCATTATCATCAGCAGTTACACTAACCTGCCTATTGGCTCCTGTAGTTTCACTAACCTCCATTGAAATTTGTGCTTGAGGATTGCTTCCAGTTATCACAGGAATTGAGTTTTTAAAAGCAGGGCCACCGCCTCCTCCACCGCTTGAAGTTCCGCTATCGGAAACAGTAATAAGCCAAGTCGTGCTTCCAACTCCACCATAAATGTCTTGAGCTGTAACACTAATTTCATATTGGTCACTCGCACCTTCAACATCCCTACTTACAAGAGGTCTAAAACGACCACAGAAAACAGGCTGTTGTCCAGGTTCATTTGTACAGAGCAAACCGCTAGAAGGATCATTAGTATCTCCAACTTTGCCATTTGTAGGTTCATCAATTTCAACCTCCCCTTCAAATGGTAAATTTTCACCTATCAAATTAACACTCCAGCCTATAAGGCTGATGTTTTCTGATTCTGAGATATTGCCATTCTGGAACTCAGCAGCTAACCAAACATAATTATTATCATTAGATGTTCCAGAACCATCATCACTAACATCTTCAGCATTGAAAGACCCTCCTGAAGATTGTCCAGGCTCGATTATTTCACTGTTTCTTGGAGTCCCTTTTTCGTCTTCCCATTCAAAGGAAGTAACAGTAGCTGGGCTATTGAATTCTGCAACATAATTGACAGTTAAGTTTATGTCTGCCTCAGTAAATCCACCCTTGTCATCAGACATTCGGACCCTGAGGGTAACAGGAATATCTGTTTGAGCACATCCTGAATCTTCATCTAGGTTCGGAGCATGCCAAACTGCATGACTGAAATATTGATTAGAAATAGTTTGACCCTCTTCATCTTGAAGATTAGTTGCAGGCGTTAAGGGATAAAAAGGTTGGAGAAGAATCTGCCCTTCATTTGTTGTTACTGTCCCTCTGCATTGGCTTGGGCTAATTTGCTCCCATTCAACAATTACATTATCCTCAGCATCGGTCTCTTGAAATTCCACGTAAAGATCTAAAACGGAGTGATCAATGTTTGTGGTTGAATCTGTAACAAAAGTACAAGTATCAGAATTTTCTTCCGTACATCTTGAATCAACGCTGCCGACAGGAACCTTATTGCCTTCTTCGTCAAGAAGATAAGCAAACGGAGCAAGGGTGACCTCTGGCCCTTGGTTAATCCTTAAAACAAGACGAGTCTCGCCTGTTTCACCCCTTTCATCGGTAACTTTAAAAAGCAACTCAACAGTAGTGCCAATAACAGGGATACCAAATAAAGTAGAACTACTTGGATCAAATTCCAAACCAGAAGGAAGATCATTGATGTTGTAAAGAGAGATATCCAGGTCTCCACTACCTCCGGTAGCCTCCAAAAGCATGTTGTAAGATTCGTCAACCTGTCCAGGCTCTAAAGCTCCTGTAATAAATTGAGGAGAACCAACATCCTCATTCCCTCCACCACTACAGGCAGAAAAAACAATGGAAAAGATGATTAAAGAAAATACTAATTTTATGAATTTTTTCATAATGTTACCTCCGTTTAGTAAACCTTACAATCGTATAGCAAAATGAGAGAAAACAAAGAAATAAACTCTGTTTTTAATTTTTTAATAAAAAATTATAGAATAAGAAACAACATAATAAAAATTTGGAGGTCTAATGACTAAAACAACCTTAAGCGTAATAAAAGCAGATATTGGTGGATTTGTAGGACATTCTGCAATTCATCCAGACTTAATAATAAAAGCAGAAGAAGAACTGCAATCCTCAAAAGACAAAGGTCAAATTAAAGACTTTAGAGTTTTGTGGGTTGGAGATGACATGGCATTGGTAATGACACATGACAAAGGTGAAGACTGTGAAGAGATTCACAAGTTGGGCTGGGATACATTTGTTGAAGGTACAAAAGTTGCAAAAAAATTAAAACTTTATGGAGCTGGCCAAGATCTATTGTCTGAAGGTTTTTCTGGGAACATCAAAGGCATGGGTCCTGGATGCGCAGAAATGGAATTTGAAGAAAGAACAAGTGAACCTTTTATTGTTTTTCTTGCAGATAAAACAAGCCCAGGAGCATGGAATTTCCCAGCTTATAAAATGTTTGCTGACCCATTCAACACTCCAGGATTGGTAATTGATGAGAATATGCATGCTGGTTTTGAATTCGATATCATGGATGTCAAAAATAATAAAATCATCACATTGAAAGCTCCTGAAGAGTCTTACAAGATTCTTGCTTTCATTGGGGCTGTTGAAACATATGTTATAAAAAACATCAGAAGAAGGGGAGACAAAATTCCAGCAGCAACAATGTCAACTGATAAGCTTTCACTTTTGGCTGGAAAATACATAGGAAAAGATGACCCTGCAATGATTATCAGATGTCAGTCAGGATTGCCTGCAGTTGGAGAAGTGACAAACCCATTTGCATTTCCTCATCTCGTCCCTGGATGGATGAGAGGATCTCATACAGGACCAATGATGCCTTGTTCATTCGAAGACTGCAATCCCAGCAGATTCGATGGCCCCCCAAGGGTTATTGGTGCTGGTTTTCAAATTGCAGATGGAATGCTGGTTGGACCTAGAGACATGTTTAATGATCCTGGATTTGACAATGCAAGACAAAAAGCGAATGATGTCGCTGACTACATGAGAATGCACGGACCATTTGAGCCTCACAGACTTCCACCAGACCAAATGGAATATACAACTTTGCCAAAAATCCAAAAAGAAGTTAAAAAAAGATGGATTGAAAGCAAAGATGGACCAACTGGTAAAGACTTGGCCCAACAGCATGCTTATCAAGCTTTGAAAGATGACGAACTTGAATAAATGATATTTTTTAATTGAGTAAAAAATATTTAATATTGATACTTGTTGGCTTTGTCGTATTGTTGATATCGGTGAAGAGCATGATATTTGTTTTAATGAAGCAATGAAAAAAACAACATTAATTTTATTGCTTGTCTTTTTATCATCATGCATGGCTGAAAAAACAACAGTTGGAAAGATATGCACAAAAATCAAAACAAACCCAAACCTAATTCAGGATTATCAAAAAGGGAAAATATTCAAAATCCCATTGTTTTTCTTTGATCTCACATTCCTTCCTGACGACAGGCAGGAATGGATAGGAAAAGACCCAACAGGAAAGACTTATGCAAGAGTAGTGATGAAGAACAAAGAGGGAAAAAAAATAGGGCAAGATTGCATTAGCAGTTATCAGGCAAAATGCACTTTTTATGTTAAAGGATATTTTGCAGGATACCTTTCAGAAGAAAATGGTTATGGAAACAATTGTGAAATAAGGCTTGAAAGAGCAAAAGTCTTAAACAAAATAAAAAAATGAAAAACAAGGCATGGCTTTATTGGTTATGTCTTGTAGTAATTTGGAATTATGGTTGGCCAGAAGTTGATCCATTGTGGGATGTAGTTGTTGCAGTTCTCTTATCTCAATTTTCTATACACATGACAAAAGAAAATAAAAAAAAAGATTAATCAATTTCTGCTGAAAAAATTTCAAAAAATAAAACAAAATCAGCTATCTTGTTTACTGAAAGATCTTCAGAAAAACCTATTTTTAAAAAATGGTCCCCAAGGTCAAATAAAGCTGAAAAATAAGCTTCGGTGATCTGCCCTTCCAAGGTGTTATTTTTTGGACCATTCCACAAATTGCTAGATGACATAATCCCAAAATTAAAAACTTTTCCATCAATCTCCTTTTCCCTAAAGGCTGAAAAAGAAAAAAACTCTGACCCACCAATGCCCTCAATATCAACTCCTCCAAACCAACCCACCCCATATTCACCAAACCAATGTCCATATTTATATTTTTTATAAATCGAAAAACTAGGTTCAGAAAAAAGGTCCAAGGGACCAAAGCCAGGAAGAAGAACAGCCTTGAAGGCTATATCTTTTGATATATCTTTAGAAACCCTAAATGGACTTACTCCAAAACCTGAATCACTGACCTCCCAAAAAACATTTCCATTATTTTCAAACCTCATCAAAACTTCATTTTTTGGCATATTAGGCCTATCTCCCAAGGGTAAACCCCAAAAAGAATGCCAAGAATCAATTGAAGAATCCATAAAGCCTCCACCCAAGTAATATAAATCTGCTGAAATATCGAATCCCCCTAATTCAAAAGACAGGGAGTCAGAAAAAGAGAAAACTTCCCCATCCATGTAAATCCCATTTTCAACACTGGCATAAGAAGCTGAAGAAAATCTTTGTGCATCTTCAGGTACCAAAGGGGTAGGAAGAGAACTCCAAAAAGGATGAGAAAATGGAATAAAAGCCAACAAAAAGAAACTCATTTTAATATTAAATTGATATTATTTTTCTTACTCCAAATATCTAATTTTTCCTCCCAGTCTTTTTTTTGCCTATTGTCAATCGACATAAAAAATGTAACATTCTCTCCCGCAAGAGATAGCATTTTTGCCTCTCTCATACCAGGCCAATTTGGACCTTTTTCAACATCTCCCATACATTTTCCATTAATTAAAAATTCATCAAAAACCCAAGTCAAAAGAGAGACGGGTACAGGATCCCACTCAAAATTGCAAATTGCCCTTATGGGAATGTTTATTTCGAGACTTTTTAAAGCTGCTAAAAGACTTGGAAGCTTTTCCACTTTGCTTATTTCAACATCCATCCAAACACAACCCTGATCATAAGATTCTGTTATGAGGCTTTCAAGAGGCTGAAGGCACTCTTCTTCAGATTCATAAAGATGTATGTGCCTAATTGGACTTTCAACATTTTCTATTTTCCAACCATGATTAGCATTTAAGCCTTTGTAAAAAAACCACCTTTCAAGAATTTCCAATTTTAAAGAAATGATATTCGACTCGGGTCTCAAATCATAATCCCATCCCTCATCCCATATGAAATCATTTTGCTCGATTAGTATTTCGTGCATTTCCTTATGTGCAACAGCCAATTTGTGTGTTTCTGAAACGACAAGATCTGAAGCTATTGGTTCAGACAAAGCAATCTGAAGCCTTGAAGGAACATCTCCATTTAGAACTTTTTTCCAATAATTATTTTTATTTTTCATTTTTTTGAATCAAATACATATTTAAGAGAATAAAATTTTATTATGCTTTTTGATACACATTGCCATTTGGACATGATCTTCGATGCACATAATCGTTTATTGAGTGTTCGAAACCAATTGGACAACAAACAATTTGAAGAAAATACCAATCAAATCATCAATAATGCATA
This sequence comes from uncultured bacterium, assembly GCA_964517115.1. Classification (GTDB taxonomy): domain Bacteria; phylum UBP7; class UBA6624; order UBA6624; family UBA6624; genus UBA6624. The sequence continues at coordinate 48,092 of CAZFBE010000002.1, read as the reverse complement.
TAAAAAATCAGTTAAAAAAATCCTTATTCCCGCAATAAAGCCAGGAATATCAAAAATAAACATTAAAAATATTTTTCTTGCTGCGGGATCACACCCTTATCATGCAGATGAAACAATTGGAAAAAAAAACAAAATAATTAATGCTTTAGATAAAGCTGTCGCAATTGGAGAAACCGGATTGGATTTTTTCAAATGCCCTGTAAGCAAAGATGCACAAATTGAATCCTTAAGATTCCAATGCGAATTGGCTATCGAAAAAGATCTTCCAATAATACTTCATGAACGAAACAGTTTTCAAGAGCTTGTTTCTGTCATAAAAGATTATCCTGGAATTAAAGGAGTTTTTCATGCTTTTCATCATTCTGAAAAAGAACTAAATGAGATAATAAAGCTAGGATTCTTTGTTGGTTTAGGAGGAATGGTCACTTACAAGAAAAATGAAAAACTAAGAGAGGCAATCCAGAATGGCCCGATAAATCATTTTCTTTTAGAGACAGACTCTCCCTATCTTCCCCCTCAAAGCAGGAGAGGGACAATAAACGAACCAAAAAATCTTTTAGAAATTGCTGAATATATTGCAACATTAAAAAATCTAGATTTAAAAGAAATAGCATCAGCAACAACAGCAAATGCTAATAGACTATTCAACTTATGAACAAACTTTGGCTTTCATGCTTGGTGACTCTTGTCATTGACACCCTGACAAAGCAATTTGCATGGAGGCAATTTACACCACATGGGATGCATTACCCTTTGGGAGAAGAATCTCTCTATAAATTTGTAATTGTAAAAAATGAAGGCTTGATGCTTGGATTCTTGTCAGAAAATCAAGCATTTGTTGTTTTCATTATGGCTTTTGCCGTACATAGTCTTTACAATTTTTTAAAAGAAGAGGAATTCCTAACAAAAAAAACTCACTTGATCATTCCCGCTGGGCTTATCCTTGGAGGAGCGTTGGGAAATCTTGTTGACAGAATGACTAGAGGTTTTGTTATCGATTTTATCTCCATAGGAGATTGGCCTGTTTTCAACATAGCAGACGCTGCTGTTGTTACTGGAATAATACTTATGATAATTCCAGAAAATCTACGGAATGATAGAAGTTAAATATCCTAAACTTTCAGCTAATCTAGCTGTTGATTCTCCATAAATATCAACAAGAGCTTTTGGATTCAATCCATAATAAAGTATAAAAAACATAACTGGTGCTATCGCCCATACTTCCCATTTCTTCATGTCTTTGAGGTCTTTCCACTTTTCATTCAAAGGACCCATGAATATTCTTTGAATCATCAACAACATGTACGCGGCTGTTATAACAATAGTTACAACTCCAAAACCTGCTAAAACTCTAAAGAAATTCATCCCTTCAAAAATACCTGAAGAAACAATCCAGTCAAATTTGCTGAAAGCAGCAACGAATGCCATGAATTCTCCCCAAAATCCCGAAAGACCGGGAAGGCCAAGGTTCGCCATACCAACAAAAATCCATATTGTGAAGTAGGTAGGAACAATGCTTCCAAGACCACCATAAGCCAACAAATCTCTATTATGAGTACGCTCATAAACAACACCAACCAAATGGAACATGCAAGCGCTAATTAAACCATGGCTTATCATGATGAACATTCCTGCAGACAAACCAATTTCACTTGCTGTAGAAAAAGCAAAAATAAGATATCCCATATGCGAAATAGAAGAATATGCGACCATACTCTTCCAGTCTTTTTGAGCCATTGCGGCCAAGGCTGCATAAATCATGCTAACCACACCAACAATCGCCATAATTGGAACAGCTATTCCATTTGTGTCATGTATAGCTCCATTTGTTGCAGGTAACAAAATCCTTATAAAACCATAAGTTCCCATCTTCAACAAAACAGCGGCTAACATCATTGAAATTGGAGTTGGTGCCTGAACGTGTGCATCAGGAAGCCAGGTATGAAATGGAACTATTGGAACCTTTATTCCAAAACCAATAAAAAACAATAAAAACAAAGAAGTTTGAGTAACTAAGCCAGGGCCAGTAACAGGAACATTATTGGCAAAAAAGGTAGTTAATTCAGATATTCCAAAAGATCTTACTGGAGATGCCCAAAACATTATAAGTATCCCTATCAAAACAGCAACAGAGCCCGCTAAAGTGTATAAGAAAAGTTTTATAGCTGCATAAATTCTATTTTTACCACCCCAAATACCAATCAAGAAATACATTGGCAATAACATCAATTCCCAAAACACAAAGAACATAAAGAAGTCCCTGGCAACCAAAACACCGAGAAGAGAGGTTTCTAAAAGAAGGAAAAGTATTACATAAAGTTGTAACCTTTCTTTTATTGAATTGCTTGATATAGCAGCAGATATAGAGACAAAAGTAGTTAAAACTATCAAGGATAAAGATATTCCATCAATACCAAGATACCAAGAAACACCCGGGCCATTGCCCATGCCAATTTCAGGGAACCAAGGTGCCAAGTATCCTAATTTAAAACCAAAAGGATCGGCAAAAGACTCCCCCAACTCAGCAATAAATTTCTGTGCAGGTTCCAAAGAAAACAAGCGCCAAACCTGTAGAGAGTAAAGAAACGTAACAGCACTCGTTCCTATCATCACCATTCTTAATTTTTTCTCACCTTTAGTGAATGATGCAATAAGGGCACCAAGCAAAGGAAGGAAAATCAAAATATTTAAAGGTTGACTCCAAAATGAAAATAGTGTTAAATTTAATAAAGACATAATCTTTCTCCTCTAAGACACCCAATAACCTTGGGTCAATAAAATTAAAGCCAACATAATCAATATCATGAAAAGATAACCAGAAACAAAACCAGTCTGATACATTTTTACTAACCTATGTCCAGCTTTTGTTAAACTTCCAAAAAGATTAACAATTCCGTCAACAATATATTTGTCAATAAATCCTGAAATTGAAGAAAGGCTTTCTCCAAATCCAGCCACCCTATTAACTATTCCATCAATGACGCTCTTGTCAAACCAAGCAACTCGATCTGCCAAATATGATCCGGGCTTCACAAAGGACCACTGAAGAACTTCGTCTACATATAGCCTTTTTGACAAGGCTCTCCATAAAACCGGATTTTCTTTTTCAAAGAATCCAAATTCAATCTTTTTCATCTCTGATTTTTTCAAAAATATCTTTTTTGCCAACAGCATAGCAACAATAGCCAATACTGTTGAAACTATTGCCACTTGCCAATTGAGTCCATGATGTGGATGGGGGTCAATGAATAATGCTGCCCAAGAACCATGTTTTCCAGGAACCCCTACAAAAGAGGGTATGAGACACATTGCTGCCAAAAAGATCATAGGTGTCGTCATCACTGAAGGAGATTCATGGGGGTGACCATGTCCTCTATATTTGCCAAAGAATGTTAAGTAAATAACCCTAAACATATAGAAAGCCGTAAAGAAAGCGGCAATTGAAAGCATCGCATAAGGAAGCCATCCATCCCCATGTTGGCCATAGTTATATGCAGACAAAAGAATTTCATCTTTGCTGAAAAATCCTGAAAATGGAGGAATTCCAGCAAGAGCCAAAGTCCCAATTAAGAAAACCATAAAAGTTTTCGGCATGTATTTTTTCAAATTACCCATCTCTCTCATGTCATTTGTATGAACACCATGAATCACAGAACCAGCAGCCTGGAACAACAACGCTTTAAAAAAGGCATGAGTAAAAAGATGAAATATACCAGCGGCGACACTTCCTGTTCCAATTCCAGCAACCATAAACCCTAATTGGCTTATAGTCGAATAAGCTAAAACCCTTTTTATATCCCAGCGAGCTATAGCAATCGATGCTGCAAAAAGAGCTGTAAAAGCACCTATATGTGAAACAATTGAAGATGTTACTTCCCCTGTGTAAATTGGTTGCAGTCTTGCAATTAGATAAACACCAGCTGCAACCATTGTTGCCGCATGAATAAGAGAAGAAGCTGGAGTTGGACCCTCCATTGCATCAGGCAACCAAACATGCAGAAAAAACTGTGCACTTTTACCCATAGCACCACCAAAAATAAGCAATGCTGCAACAGACAATATGCCATTTGTATCATGGGTTGAAGCAAATTCTAAAATTTTTGGAATATTGAAAGTTCCAGTTAAGCCGTATAAAGTTAAAACTCCAAGAAACAAGGAGAGGTCTCCAACCTTTGTTGTAAGAAAAGCCTTCTTGGCAGCAACTGCAGCACTTTCTTTGTCAAACCAAAAACCTATCAATAGATAACTTGCCAACCCCATCAACTCCCAACCAACAAAGGCCAAAAGTAAATTGTTTGCCAAAACCATTACCAACATTGCTGCCGTAAAAATTGATAAATAGCCATAATACCTAGGAAGGTTTTTTTCCTCATGCTGATAATATTTGCCGCCATAATCCATATATCCGAAGGAATATATGTGAACTGCTGTACTGACCAAGGTAACAACAAGAAGCATCATTAACGTAAAACCGTCAGCAGAAAGACTCAGGTCAACAAAATTTCCTCCACCCAAAGGAAGCCAGTTCGGCAATGTCCAGGTAAGGTTTACAGGATGATGATTAGCTGTCCAAAAATCACCATCTTTTAAAGGCCCCCCAGAAGCAAGAGATTGGAAAAAAAGTAACAAAGACAAAATTGACGATCCAATAATTGCCCCTGTTGCAATAAATGCAGCCTTTCTTTTCCATATTCTGGTCAAAGGTGCTATTAAAGCAAATGCCAACAATGGCAATAGTGGAATTAAAATTAAATAGTTCATCCTTTCAATAAATCAAAATCATCCGCCTGTGTCGTTCCTAAAGATTTGTAAATATGATAAACAAGAGCCAAACCAATCGCGGCTTCTGCAACTGCAATGGTTAAAGAAAATATTACAAATATTTGCCCTACAGGAACATACACCCACAATTCATCGCCGGTAGAAACAAATGGAGGCCTCATTGAAGAAAGGCCCCACTGTCTACTAAAAGCAACGAGCATTAAATTAACAGCATTGAGCATAATTTCCATACACATCAAAATACTTATCAGGTGCCTTCTTGTAACAACCCCATAAGCACCAAGTCCGAAAAGAATCATTGCTAAAAATAGATAAGCATTAACTGGGACTGCAGGACCATAGAAATGACAATTTCCTAAATTTTCAAGAGTACATTTTTCCCCAGAAAAAACTTCGTTTAAAAAGAAAAAGAAATTAAACATCTCCATCAACCTTCTCTGGTTTCATATATATGACAACACCAACCATGGCAATAAGAAGAACAATACTTGCTAATTCGAAGATCAACAAATAAGGCTTCATTAAGCCATCTCCAATAGCTTCTACAGGAACAGTCCTGTTTAAAATTTGTGGTAATGTTTTTATTGATGCAATTTCAGAATATCTTTCCCAGTGATTTGCAGCCAAATTCCTATTAGCATCAGGCCATTGAACCTTCCAGAACTGAGTGCCTATCCATATTGACAAACCTAAGATGGAGGTAAAAGCCCAAATGTTCTGTTTGTTTCTGTTTACATACTCGGAACCTCTCTCCTCACCCCTGGTTAACAAAATTGAGAAAAGAACTAAAACAATGATCCCTCCCAAGTAAAGCAATATTTGAACTATCCCCAAGAAATCAGCATTTAGGGTTATATAAAGAGCAGCAGTTCCAAGTAAACTCATTGCCAAAAAAACAGCGTTATAAACAATTTTTCTATGAAAAACAACACCAATAGCCATAATCAAAGTAAAAAGCCCAAAAAAGCTAAACCATATCCATGGAACATAAGGAGTCAAATCAAAATTATTCATCTATTTCTGGTATCTCATAATCCTTTTCTTCATTTTCATGAACAGTTTCTTCAACAATCTTCAATGCATCTTCGTCCATTGGCTCATAACCTTCATAAGTATCTGCTTGGAAAATATTTTTTTGTTTAAAGTAACCCAAGCTATCAGCAACATCTCCAGGAGAACTTGCATCAAAAAGCTCAGGATAAACTGATGATTCAAAAGCAACAAGATCTTCTAGGTTGAAAACGAGAGATTCATTGTCGTTATGACTAAACGCATCTGTTCTGTCGTAAGTTGCAGTCTCAAAATCCCTAGAAAATCTTATTGCATCACTCGGACAAATATCAACACAAAAACCACAATTGTGACAAGCGGCATAATTCAAAGTATAGACTCTTGGCCTTTTGTCCCTTCCTTTTCCTTCAGGAAGCACTTCTATAAGGTTGTCTGGACAAGCTTGAGCACAGAGCTGACAAGCATCACAACGCATTCTTCCTTTTTCGTCAATCATTTGAACAAATCTACCTCTCCACCTATGACTCATCACCCGATCATTCCCTGGATATTCAAGAGTATCATTTTGCTCAAAGTTTCTTAAAAACTTCTCCAAAACCAACCTCAAGCCACCTTTGATTCCAGTTGCACTAGACCTTATAACAACAAAAGCGAACAACATCAAAATGATAAACATCACAATGGCAAAAATCATTGAAATGTTTGTGATTGTCTCTAGCTGAACATTCATGTTTCTCTCTCCTTTAAGGGCTTCATCAAGTCTCTTGCAAAATACCAAGCCAAGCCAAACATAAGCACTAATATTCCAACCAGGGCCGCAATCGATGTGTAAGCGCTATTCTCCAAATGAACTGTCCATAATTGGGGAGTCAGCCTTACCGTATTTGCAAAAACAAAAATACCCGTAAGTAAGAAGTTTGCCATAGAGATGGGAATCAATCGTTTCCAGCAAGTCATCATTAACTGGTCAACCCTTAGTCGTGGGAGGGTTCCACGCAACCAAACAATAATGAAGAAAATCAAAAAGACCTTGAAGCAGAACCAGAAAACAGACGAAAGAGTGATTCCCAAGAATGGAAGCTCTGGTCCAGCATATCCACCCAAATACATTGTGGCAATTATTGCAGCTCCAATAAATATATTTACATATTCAGCAAGGAAGAAGAAAGCCCATCTTAAGCCTGTATATTCTGTATGAAAACCACTAACCAATTCAGACTCTGCCTCAGCAAGGTCAAAAGGGGTACGGTTTGTTTCAGCAACAGCGCTTAAAAAGAAAATGAGAAAACCCAAAAACTGAGGAACTATAAACCAGATGGGAAAACCTAAACCCCCATGTGCAGTAAGTCCATCAACTTGAGCATTAATAATATCACTAATCTTCAAACTGCCAGAAAGAAGAACAACGGACATTATTGCAAAAGCCATTGGAATTTCATAACTAACCAATTGTGCAACAGCTCTGAATCCAGCAATTGCTGAATACTTATTATTAGAGCCCCATGCAGCTAAAAATATACCCAACTCACCAAATGCACCTAAGGCAAAAAAATAAAGAATCCCAACGTTTAGATCAACAGGAATCATGCCTTTTCCAAAAGGGATAAGAACTGCACCCATAAGTGCGGGTATAAAACATATAACAGGTGCTAAATAATGAAAGTTTGCATCAGCACCCAAGGGAACAATGCATTCTTTTTGAAGTAGTTTTAGACCATCTGCAATTGGCTGAAGGATTCCTCTTGGACCAACGCGAGTTGGACCAAGTCTATCTTGCATAAAAGCCAATATTTTTCTTTCCACATAAGTCGAATATGCTCCAACTAAAAGCAAAACGACCAATACACCTAACAACTTTAAAGTGAGGATTATGGTGTTGTATAAACCCATTGGCATCTGGCCAGGTCCACCAAAATTCTTCCTTAAATCTAAAAAAGCATTTCTGATTGAATCAAAAACAGGCTCAAATGACCAGTAATCTGTAAAAGCCCAAGCTTGCCAGGCAATGAAGAGAAAAAAAGCAATCCCAAAAAGAAGAACAGTAATCTTCCCAACAGGGACATTTCTAACTCTCCAATTCAAGATCTTCATCTGTCAACCTCACCAAATACAGGATCAAATGACCCAAGGATAGCTATGACATCCCCAATAAGCTGCCCGTACAAGAGTTCTGGCAAAACTGAAAGATTGCAAAAAGATGGAGCTCTGTATCTTATCCTGTAAGGAAATCTGCTTCCATCAGAAACAATATAAACACCCAAATCTCCGCGAGGAGTATCTATTGCAGAATAAATTTCACCTTGTGGAGGCTTGAAAAAGAATGGCATTTTTTTAATATAGGGCCCATCAGGCATGCCGTCCAAACATTGCTCAATTATCTTGAGAGACTCTCCCATTTCATGATATCTACAAATCCATCTCGAATAAGTATCTCCTTTGTCATGTGTCACAACATTAAAATCAAATTCGTCATAAGCAGCGTAAGGGATATCTTTTCTCAAATCTCTCTTAACACCCGTTGCTCTAAGTATTGGTCCGGTAACACCATATCTTATAAGCAAATCACTATCAGATTTACCCACACCAATAACCCTTGAACGAAATATTTCATTTCCCTCTACAAGATCCCACATCTCTTTAAAAGCTGGCTTGAATCCTGAAATAAAATTTCTAAATTCTCTTTCTATCTGCGGTGTGATATCTCCTCTAACGCCGCCATATCTTATGTAATTAAAAGTAATCCTCTGCCCAGAAAGAAGCTCCAACAAATACTGAGCAATTTCCCTTTGCCTAAAAGCAAAAAAGAAAGGAGTAAGTGCACCAAGGTCCAAACCAAGTGTTCCATAAAACAACAAATGGCTAGCAAGCCTATTTGTCTCTAGAGCCAAAACCCTCAACCATTGTGCTCTTCTTGGAACATCTATCTCCATCAATTTTTCGACTGGGAGAGTTAATGCCATATTGTTTGACATAGCACCAAGATAATCCATCCTGTCAGTTAGTGGAAGAGCTCCCATCCACTCTCTGTTTTCTGATATCTTCTCAACTCCTCGATGTAGATATCCAATGATCGGCTTCACATTCTTTACCACCTCTCCTTCTGTTTCCAATAAAATTCTGAAAACACCATGTGTTGAAGGATGCTGCGGACCCATGTTGAGCCAAAATCTATCTTCTGACTCCTGCTCCAAAAGAGTACCTGTCTTTGTTGTCAAAAAATCTTTAGCTTCACTCATCTTCTTTAATAATCTTTAGTTTCTTTTTCTTTTTTTCTGGTTTCATTATTGGAGAATCTAAAAGATCTCTCTCTGGTAAATTTTGTAAATCCTCTGCCTCTTCATAAGCCCAAATAGGTTTAATATCCTTGAAGCCACCAAGTGGATATTCTTTGTTTAAAGGAAAGCCCTCCCAATCATCAGGAAGCAATATTCTCCTAAGGTCAGGATGATCATTAAACTTTAAACCAAACATATCAAAAGCCTCTCTTTCATGCCAATCTGCAGCAGCGAAAAGAGGTGTTACAGAAGGTGCAATCAGAGATTCAGAAGGAATTAAAGATTTTATAGTAATCCAATATGAATTTTTAGTACTGTGCATTTGGTAAATCAACTCCAAACCTTTCTTTTTTTGATTGCAAGTTAAATCATGTAGCATATCAAAATCCAAATCTTTATCGTTCTTTAACAATGACAAACATTCAAGAACCTTCGATCTGTCAACAATAAAAATTAGTTGACCTCTTAGTTCCCCATATTCGTCAAAAAAACTTTCTAGTTTTTTTAGAAATAATTTTTTATCATGCAACACGATCTGAAATTAGTTTCTCCTTTTCTATTTTTTCTTGTAATTTTGTTATTGCATATATCAAGGCTTCTGGACGAGGTGGACAACCAGGAACATAAACATCTACTGGAACAACCTGGTCAACACCATTAACAACAGAATAAGCATCTTTGTAAATTCCTCCAGAGTTTGCACAAGAACCCATTGAAATAACATATTTAGGCTCAGGCATCTGATCATAAAGTCGCTTGAGCAAAGGAGCCATTTTGTAAGTGACGGTGCCAGAAACAATCATCACGTCAGACTGTCTAGGACTCGCCCTGAAAACAACACCCATCCTGTCAACATCGTATTTAGTATCACCAATTGACATCATCTCGATAGCACAACAAGCAAGACCAAAAGTCATAGGCCATAAACTATTCTTCCTGCACCATCCAAGCAAATCATCCAACTTAGCTAACATATAAGGTTCTTGACTCATAATCTATCCTCCTAGGTTCTATCCCACTCCAAACCACCTTTTCTCCAAACATAAACAAACGCTATTACCAGTATGGAAAAAAACGTTATCATTTCAAAAAAAGCTGGCCAACCTGTTGTAAAAAGCAAATTTCTAAAACTTACAGCCCAAGGCAAAAAGAAAACCAATTCAATTTCAAATAAAAGGAAAATTACAGCAATGACAGCAAATCTAAAATTAAAAGGAATGTCAGCATCTAGATGAGGATCATTACCACATTCGTAAGTGCTTAATTTAGATGGAGAAGGAAACCTTCCCCCAGTAATCTGATTCATGAAAAGGGAAATAACACCAAAGCCTACAGCCCCAAAGAAAAACAAAAGAACTCCTGAAAATTGGACGGTTGCCTGAAAATTATCAGCCATCAATTTTTAACTTCCAATTTTTCCTTAAATAGCATCAAAGAATTCTAATCACTTTTTTTATTTTTTTGCCTACTTTGAACCTTTAAACCCTTCATCAATTTCTCAAAATCTTCCCTGTCTATTGATTCTTTTTCCAATAATATATTTGCAAGACTGTCTAAAGCATCTTTATGCTTCAAAAGCAAACTTTCAGCTTTATCTTGTGAGCAGTTAATCAAAGAAAGAACTTGTCGATCTATCTCTTCTTCAGTTGCATCTGAATGGTTTTTCTGCATTGAAAAACCTCTTCCCAAAAATGGAGCTTGATCATACTCATAGTCAACCGGGCCTATCTTTTCGCTCATGCCCCAATTTCGAACCATAGACCTAGCAATGCTAGTAACTCTCTTTATGTCAGAACTAGCACCGTTTGTAATTTCCTTAAAAGTAATCTTTTCAGCAGCTCTACCTGCCAAACAAATAGCCATCTCATCTAAAAGGTCTTTTTTTGTTTGTAAGGCTTTGTCTGTATCTTCTTCAGAGTCAGTATTCCAAACATAACCAAGAGCTTCAGATCTTGGAATAATCGTAATTTTGTGAACCGTTGAGCCAAAAAGATAAGAAACAATAGCATGACCCGATTCATGCCAAGCAACAGTTTTCTTTTCTTTTTCTGAGATGATCAAAGATTTACGCTGAGGACCCATCGCAACCCTCTCAACAGCTTCGGCCAAATGTTCTTGTTTTATTTTTTTAGCCTTACCTCTCGCAGCTAACAAAGCAGACTCGTTTAGAAGATTCTCGAGATCGGCTCCGGAAAAACCAGGAGTCCTTTGTGCTATGTGCTTAAGGCTTATACTTTTTTCAAAAGGCTTTCCAACAGAATGAACTTTTAATATCTCTTCTCTTGATTTTACAGTTGGCAAATTTACCTTTATCTTTCTGTCAAAACGTCCAGACCTTATTAACGCAGGGTCTAAAATATCTGGCCTATTTGTTGCTGCTATAACAACTATATTATTATGCGATTCAAATCCATCCATCTCTATTAAGATTTGATTCAAAGTCTGTTCTCTCTCATCATGACCACCACCCATCCCAGCACCTCTTTGCCTTCCAACAGCATCTATTTCATCAAGAAAAATAAGAGCACTACCAGCAGCTTTTGCTTTCTCAAACAAACTTCTAACTCTTGATGCCCCCACCCCAACAAAAAGTTCTACAAATTCGCTACCACTTGAAAGAAAGAAAGGGACCTTCGCCTCTCCAGCAACAGCTTTTGCTAACAATGTTTTACCGCATCCCGGAGGCCCTGTAAGCAAAACACCTTTAGTTGGTTTTGCACCTAATTTTTTAAATGGTGCTGGGTTTTTCAAGAAAGAAACAATCTCTTGTAATTCATTTTTTGGCTCTTCTAACCCAGCAACATCGCTGAATTTTGTTTTAGTTTTTTCACTAGTAATTGATTTTGCTTTTGACTGACCGAAAGAAGTCGGGTCTCCACCTCCTCCCATTTTTCGAATCAAGAGAATAAAAATCAATACGGTTATGCCTATTGAAAGTGCAAACCATACAAAAGGATTAACACTTTCTCCCCAACTCTTGGGTTTAACTTTTACCTCAGATACATTTGAATTAATTTCCTCAAGCAAAGAATCACTCAATATAACTCTTGAAAAATAATCCTTATCGTCATCAAAGATTTTATAGTTTACAGAATTTGAACTTGTATCTATGGAAACATCTTCTACAGAACCTTCTTCAAGATAGGAAAAAAATTGACTTTGGGTTGTTTCTTCTGAAGTTTCAAAAAGGCTAAAAAAAATCATTGTTCCAAAAAAGAGGAACGCCAATATCAAAAGTGACCTTGGGGAAGGTTGATGATTGTTCTTTTTTTTCTTTTTCATAAAAGAAGAAAATATATTCTAAACAAAAAATCACTCTCCAACATAAACAATATTATCATTCGTAATTTCGATTCTGAACCACGAAGGACCTTCAATAAATGTCTTCTTTTTATTTCTCCCTTCATTCAAAACTCTTTCCAATGCTCCGCCAGGAGGATTTACGCCAATTGAATACAGCCAATTTTTTATAACTCTCAGCGAAATTGCTGGCGGAAGATTAAAAACTTCCCTATTCAAACCTTTCTCATTTAAATAAATTCTCAACAAATCATTTGAAAGGACGTTTAAAGACTGGTTTTCCTCAGCCAAGATTGATAAACTTTTTTCAGGACCTGCTGGCCAATACCTATCCCAGGTTTTTTTCAACGCTGGAATAACCTCCTTCCTCAAAGAAGCTCTGATCAAGTTATTCTCATTTGAAGGATCTTTGTACCACTCAAGATCATTTTTTTCCAAATAGGTCATCAAGTATTCTCTAGTCACGTTCAAAAGAGGCCTTATGAAGTAATCCCTCCTAAGCGGGATGCCCTTGATGCCTTCTAGTCCAGAACCTCTACCTAACCTAATCAACAAGGTTTCCAAATTGTCATCAAGGGTGTGACCTGTTGCAACCTTGTCAAACTTGTCTTTTTGAATAATTTTTTCAATTGCAGAATACCTTTCTTTCCTCCATGTGTCCTCAGGACCTTGGCCAATAGTTTTTTTTCTTGACTTTGAGATATGAAGTTTAATTAAATGCTTTTCAGAAAAAAGTTCAACAAATGCTTGTTCTTGGGAAGAATCCTCTCTTGAATCATGATTGAAATAAAAAGCCTCTATGTGAAAATCCAAATCATCTCTCAGATTCTTCAAGATAGAAAGCAAAGCTGTTGAATCGGGCCCTCCAGACCATGCAATTAAAACCTTATCACCGCTATTTATTAATTTTTTTTCAAGAATGTTATCTTTGATTTTTTTTAACAACTTATCCATACTCTTTAGGCAAATAGCAGCGCTCGGACTTGAACCGAGGACCTCCCGGGTATGAGCCGGACGCTCTAACCAGCTGAGCTACGCTGCCAAAACCTGGGTGCGGGGGCAGGATTCGAACCTGCGACCTTCGGGTTATGAGCCCGACAAGCTACCACTGCTCCACCCCGCGTCAGAATAAAAGCAATTCTATCCTAATAAGAGCATTACAACCTATAAAATTATTACAAGTGAAAAAAAATATTGAATATAAATATGATTTTCTTAGAACGATTTTAAGAAAATATCTAATTGAGTTTACAAGCAAGCCTCCAAAAGAATTCTCAGATTTATTTCCTGAAAACTCAATTGAATCCATCAGGCAGTTATTGGGAGATTTTATTTTTGGTGTTTTTTCATCTTTTGACAGAACAATCCTCTCAATGAAGGATAACCAGGTAACAATACTAATTAAAAAAAACTTTGATTACTGGATTGAGAAAGACATAGATCCTTCAAATATTGACAAAGCATTTTGGAAATGTGTAAAAACTTTCAAAAACTTACTTTCCAAAGAGGAAAAAGAGGCTTTTGACATTCACCTTAAAAAAGAAAAACTTGAAATAATATTTAATGAAACCTTAAAAAGATATCATTCTGTTTTTAGAGAGCATTTTGAAAGGCAGGTTGCTGAACTCTCCTTGCTTAAAAACATTTCAGAAATGACAAATTCACCAGAAGATTTAGCTGAAATATTTTTAGAAAAATTATATGAAGCACTGGATGCCGACTACGCAATAATGTTTTATTCCAACAAGAACAAAGAAATTAAACTAGAAAAAAATCCAGATCACTTTCTGAGATTTTCTAAAAAAACAGCTGAAACATTAATATCTCAATCAAATACACATGACCCGGAGCTGCTAGACGCTCTTTTGAACATATTCAAGAAAAAAAAGAATCGCAATTCCTTAAGTCCTTTTAATTGGGAAGATATAGCAAAAGTTTCAAAAACAAATTTTCCCGAAGGTTTATTCCAGTTTCCGAAAGAGCCAAAGGCAGTTGTCGAAGACATTCGACCCAAAAGCATGATCATTACACATCTTTTTGAAAGAAACTCAAGGGTAGGATTTTTGGCTTTAATGAAATCAGCTTCATCATCATTTAACAATCGTGACAACACCTTCTTCGAAGTTGCAGCAAAAGATTTTTCAAGGATACTGGAAAATAAAAACTTACAAGAAGAGTTAAGACTTCTAGCACAAACAGACAGCTTAACAAACCTCCTCAACAGAAGGAGATTTTTTGAGCTAGGAAACATTGAACTTGAAAGATCAAAAAGATATGAAGGAACCTTTAGCATAATGATGCTTGATGTTGATAATTTCAAAGAAATTAATGACACTTATGGACATCAAATTGGTGATGAGGTTTTGAAAAACCTTGCCGAATACATTCAAAAAAGATCAAGAGCAGGAGATTTGTCAGGACGCTACGGTGGTGAAGAATTCATGCTCCTTTTACTCGAGTCTGACTCCAAAAATACAGAAAAAGCAGCTGAAAAACTATTGAAAGAAATTCAAAATATATCAATTCCAGTAAATGATGATGAAAAAATCAACTTCACAGTCTCGATAGGAGTTGCAACATATCCTGAAAGTGGAAATACTCTAAATGAAATAATATCTGTTGCTGATGAATGTTTGTATGTTGCAAAATCTGAAGGGAAAAACTGTGTAAGGGTTAAAAAATGAAAAGATTTAATATACTTTCACAATTAATAAAATGCCTTTCAAAGATACTGGATGAAATCGAAGGACACACAAGTTCTCATGCACAAGGGGTTGCAAATTTTTCAATCAGCTTCTCGGATGAGTTTGGACTAACACTAAAAACACAAAGAAACCTTTATTATGCTGCCCTTTTACACGACATCGGAGAGACCACATTGCCACATTCAATACTTTACAAAAAAGGCCCCCTCCTTCCACTGGAAAGAAAAAAGATCGAAGGCCATTCGGTAATTGGATACAAGATAGTAAAAGATATACCTTCAATGAAAGAAGTTGCAAATTTAATTAGACATCATCATGAAAGCTGGAATGGGACAGGCTACCCGGATCAGCTAATGCTTGGCGAATTCACAACGGCCAAGCAAATCCTTTCTATTTGTGATTTGAATGATACCTTAAGTAGAGAAAGGCCTTACAGGCCAAAAAGAACAGGAGAAGAAATAAATAAAATACTCAAGCAGTCAAGAGAAACAAGATTTCAACCCCAACTGGTTGATAAATTTATAAAGTTCAAAGAAAAGAAAAATATACAAAATTCTGCAAGTGAAAAAATAAACGAAATTAAAGATTCAGGACAAGAATTATCAGAATTCGAATCTCAAGCATACCTTCTAGCAATATCAGTTGTTTTTTCCAACTTGATAGGAGAAAAAATACCATTCCTAGCAGCACATCCTAGCAAAGTTGCGCTTCTCGCTGTCAAACTAGGAGAAGCAATCGGGATGAGTCAAGAGGAATTGTTTGACATGAAAATATCAGCATTCCTTTCTGACATTGGGATTCTTGCGCAAGATGAAAAAATCTATATGAAAAAAGAAAAACTTTCAAAAGAAGATACGGAAATAATCAAAAACCATACATTGATAGGCGAAAAAGCAACAGAAGAAATCACAAGCTTGCCAAAAGTTTCTAAAATAATCAGAAGCTCACATGAAGCCTGGGATGGTTCGGGCTATCCAGACGGCCTAAAAGGCTCCAAGATCCCTCTCTCAAGCAGGATACTTAGAATTGCTGACACCTATGTTGCCTTGCAGCATGACAGACCTCACAGAAGGAGGAAGGGAAAAATTGAGATAAATGAATCAATTAACACCTATTTAAAAAACATAGCTGACCCTTCTTTGATAAATATACTAATGGAGATTATGAAAAACTAAAATGAATCTTTTTGGATCTGACATAATTGATACTTTTCAGAGGAAAAGGATAAGAAGACTTGCAGTATGCGGAGATCCTTTCTGTAGAATTTTTTCCGAATTCAGAGAATCGAATATTAATCTTTTTTCTGCGAATAAAGACAAGATGACCTACAACCTCCACACCTTCTTTCTAACAGCTAAAAAACCAATAAATTTTAATGGAAAAACAATTTCTGAAATATCGCTAAATAAACCAGTTCTAGAAGATGGAACCTACAAAAACATTGAAAAAATCTTAGCAAAATTTGAAGATGGAACCATTTCAAAAGGACTATTGCTAAATTCCCTCCTCCTTGCTATAAGTCATTGGGAAAGAACTAACAAAGACTGGAAAGGCATTTATGAAAAAATCGGAAATTGGAACTTGCAAAGGTACCAAATGTTTTCAGAAGATTACAAAAGTTTTGTCCTGAATGAAAATATTTCAAAAATAGCCGAATCATTTACCTTTGATGGGATTTTCATAAACCTATACAGAACCCCAAAAGAAACAAAATTATCTTTAATATCAAAAAAACTTGGGTACAAAAGGAATAACCATGATGAAGAATTTTTATCTGAAATGTCAAGATTCTGGGAAAACGAAGGGTCTCTATTGCCAAATCTTTATATTCTTTGTTCCAAAGATAAAGAAATGATTATAGAAAAAAACTTTAAATCAGCCTCAGGGTTGAGAAAAGAAAATATCGTATTTGAAGGAGAAGAAATATTATGGATGAGAACTTAAAAATAGCTATCTCATGTGATCATGCTGGGAAAAACCTTTCTTTATACATTATTGAAAAATTAAATGAATATTTTTCATTTATAGACCTAACTCCAACGAAGGAAGGATCTGTTGATTATCCAGATTTTGCACATAAGCTTTGCGAAAGCATTAAGAAAGGAAAAGCAAAATACGGAATATTAGTCTGCGGGAGCGGGGTAGGCATGTCAATGGCTGCAAATAGACATCAAAAAATAAGAGCCGCACGAGTTCATGACAAAGAATCTGTAATAATGACAAGAAAACACAATGACGCAAATGTCTTATGCCTGGGAGAAAGAATGGTAAACAGGGATGATGCACTAAATTTAGTTAAATTATTTCTTTCAACTGACTTTGAAGGAGAGAGACATCAAAAAAGAATCAACAAAATTGAAATAGACTAAAGGTCATGAAAAATTTATTTGAAAATTTTTTAAACATTCTCAAGGGGCCTGAGAAACAATCTCAAGCAAAAGTTTCCGATATATCAAAAAAGAAAAAAAATGAATATAAAAATGTACTTCTTGATTTTAGAAATTCAGGAAATATAGTGTGTGCTGAACAGAGAATAATCACGCTCATACAAAAGAAGATTCAAAAAAATACGAATCTTGCAAAAAGCAAGGAAATTATAGAAATACTTTCAAGGGATGGATGTTTGCAAAGATTTTCAATAAAAGGAAAGCCTTTCATATACATAAAATTTTAAAAATAAAACATGAAAAGAATTGATAAAAACTGGATTCATGCTGCTTTAGTTGGCCTAGTTTCAGGATTATGTTTTTCTCTAGTAATCTGGGGAATCATCAGGCTCTCTTCGATTTTTAAAAGCTAATAAGCTATAATAGACGCTTGTAATATGTCAATTAAACAAAAAAAGGTTGCTCTTTCTAGGAAACTAGGAATGAATGTTGTTGGGACACATCGTGACCCACTTGCCAGAAGAAAACATCCTCCGGGACAGCATGGAACAAATATGAGGAGAAGAAAATCTAGTGATTACAAAATAAGGCTCCTTGAAAAACAAAGACTTAGAGCTATCTACAACTTAAAAGAAAGAAAGTTTGCTAGTTATGTCAGAGAGTCAAAAAACAAAAAAGGATCTTCTGAAGAAATGCTCATGAAGTTACTTGAGTCAAGACTTGATACCATTGCATTAAAAAGTGGCTTTGCAAGAACCCAAAGAGAGGCAAGGCAGCTTGTCGTCCATGGCCATTTCTACATCAATGGAAGAAAAGCGGACAAGCCTTCCTATGCATGCAAACCTGGAGATGTTCTATCTTTAAAACCTGGATCAATGAAAAAAACCTTCTTTAAAGAAAAAGTTTCAGAGGTCATTGGCAGAGGAGCCCCAAGATGGCTTGTTGTCAATCAAGATAAATGGACTTCAAAATATGAAAGATATCCAGAATTTTCAGAAATTCCAATAACTGAAGAATTAAATCTTGGTTATATTATGGAATACTACGCTTAGGAACTTTCAAAAAAACCAGTCAAGGTTCTTTTTGCTGGACCCTTACAGATAACAAAATCCTCACCAAACGCAATCTCCAAAAGGCCCCCTTCGGATTCTGTTTTTATATGTTCTATACCTTTGTCTATTTCCTTGTTTACACATATAGAACATGCGAGAGTTCCAGATCCGCAGGATAAAGTTTTTCCTACCCCTCTTTCGTATGTCTGAATGGAATAATCACCCAACTGGTTAACCCTCTTTAAAAAATGAACATTTGCACCAAATGGAAAATTCTCATTTGAAGAAACCTTATTGAAGATATCCTTGTAATGAGATTCTTCCAATTGGTATTCTTGATCCAGGGAGATGACAAAATGAGGATTACCAACACCAAAAACAGACCACCCTTCCAAACCCTCAACACTAATTCTTTCACAATGAAAATCATCAAGACCTTCTTGTTTCAAGCTTACAGAAAATAATCCATCTTCAGAGAAAATATTCTCTATTTCCCACTTCTCGCTTACTTGTGATGATATCCATTTATCCAAGCTTAGAGAAGTCCATTTCCATGCAAGCCTTTTGCGGTTTGAATAACAGTAAGCAGAGGCAATCCTGAACCCATTCAACGAAACCTCTCCAATGCTTCCATCCCTGTTGTAAACATCACATCTAACCAAGTCATCGTCAATGACACTTACAAAAAGAACACCGTCTGCCTGAAGGTAATTTTCTGAATCGGTAATTTTTATTGCAAACCTAGATCTCTCGTCATTGCTTACAGCGTCCCCATCAACAACAATAAATGAATTGCCAGCAGCAATCCATTTTTCAAAACCTATTCCTTGTCTATCAGCCAAGAGGCAAACCCCCCTAAAACAGAATCCTCTAAATCCATCTTTTTCAACAATCTATCTTGATCTTCTATTGCTTCTTTCATCTTTTTTCTCGATTCATTTTTTTTAGTCTCGTTTTTAGAATCAAAAAAATCATCCCTATGCTGAAAATAAGCACCAAATCTTCCAGCAAATTTCACTAAGTCTTTGGGATCCTGTTTAAGCTCCAGCTCACTCCAATCTGCATGCAGAAAATCAAAAATTGCCGTACGTACTATTTTTTCAAAAAAATGTGCTGTTTTCATGTAGTTAATCTCTTCTTGGACAACACCTTCCTCAAGACCTAAATCAAATGCCTGACCCCCAATAATGCTATCTGGCATTAACATTTCTGTAATAGCAAAATTTTTAGCCACCGAGCCATAAGACATCCCCAATAAAACATTACTTGCAAGCAAGGCTGTAGATTCTCCGAATTTCTTCCACAGTGACGGCTTCCCTCTTCGCAATGCATCATTATCCATACATGGCAAATCATCTTGAACCAGTGTGAAAGCATGAAAAAATTCAAACGAGCATGCTCTTGGCAAAGGCCCGTAATTTAATCTCTCGTCCCATGTCAAATCCAAACCCTCAATACTTTGAAGAACTGCCAAATAAAACAAAGGTCGAACTCTTTTCCCACCACTGAAAAGTGCGTAGGAAACCGCTTTTTTTAAAATTTTAGGACCATTAAGCGAATCAACACGATACATCATTTCGTCCTCAATTGGCTGTTTCCAAAATTTGACAAACTTCTCTGTTTTTCTTTTTGACATCTTGTTAGTAAACTGCTACTCTAAGGCATAATCATCCAATCTTTGATACATGAATAGATTTGTCAAGATTGACCTCGCGTATATCCTTGACTCTGATAATGGTATCTCCAATATCCTCAAAGGGTCCATGAGGTTTTGGTAATCGTTTTCCTGAATGCGCTCAAGCCATGGATCAACCCTTGATGATCCTGCGTTGTACGCAAATAGTGCAGCAACAATATCATCATCATATTTTTCCAGCATTCTGTTTAAGTAAGTCGAACCAACTAAAAAATTGAGTTCGGGATTCTTTAAAAGATCATGAATTTCATCATATGGAACATCCATATGAAAATCATCAAGGACGTTTGAGGCCGTAGAAGGCATAACCTGTGTCAACCCAACAGCTCCTGCTGAGGATATAGCATTTGGCTGAAATGCACTTTCTCTATGGGCCAAAGAATACATCAACAACCTATCTTCATTTTTTCCAGAATTAAAACCACCGAATATTTCATCATATGGAGTTGGCCAAAAATTTGAAAGTATTTTTATGATAGCCTGTTCTGACAATTCTCCTTCCACTACAGCATCCAATAAAAAACCAGCATAAAGCCTTGATTCAATTCCTCTTTCCAATTTCATGAGAAGAGATGATATTCTCAAAATATTACTATAGTTTTTTTCTCCATTTAAGTACTTGAATCTGGCTTCCTTCAGGATTGTTTCCGGAATTAAACTCTCGTAAAAAGTCAATGCATCCTCCTTGAATTGAAAATTTCCTGGATCATCAAGAATCAACTTCCACCAATCCTCGCTAGGGTAACCTTCTGTTTCAAGAATATATAAACTGAAAAAAGAAAAAGGGTATTTCTTTAAAAGAATTTCTCTTTTTTCACCGTGTCCCGCAAGCCTATATTGCCAATAAAGTTTATTTGGCTCAAGATCAGGATCATTAATATCTGAAATATAAGAAAGTGCTATATCGGGATTTTCCACAGCATTAAGTCTGAACAAATGATATTTACATAAATCCGCCCTTTCACCCTCAGGGTATCTTCTCAAATATCTTTTATATTCTCTTTCAGAATCATCAAACATGTTTAAATAAAAAAGATAACCGGCCTTTCTGTATACTCCATCCTCCCCCCCACCATTAATAGCCATTTTTTCAAGAGAGTCAAGAGCCTCTTGAGTCTGCCCTAGGGAAGAGGAAACTCTTGAATTAAGACTGTGGTAATCAAGAAAGTGGTAATTGGCCACACCTTCTTCCTCCCATTCTTTCAAAATTCTTTTTGCATCTTTCGGTTTTGATGATTTGTAATTTCCCCAAGATAAAATGAATTTTTTTAAATCAGAATGAGGAGAAAGTTTACCAAGTCTTTCATGATCAAAATCAATATTCCAAGATTTAATAAAATTAAAAACCTTTTCAACATCCCTTCTTTCATTTTCAATATTCTTGCTAAGTAAAAATATCATTAAATCAGACCATCCTTTTCTTACTTCGGTAGATGACATGGGGCTTAGTCCTTGATAATGAAGCTCAACTTCCCTCATTAAAAAATCTTCACCTGAAACCTTCTTTTGTAAAAAAAACCTAAGCATAACTTGGGATTTATTTTCATAATTCAAACCTGAAGAAATATCGTCAAGATAAATCTTAGCTTTCTCAAGGTTGAAAATATCGAGCTTTAAAAAATCAACAACAAGGTTTGCAAAATCAAAACAAGAAGATTCGCATGAGTCATACCATAAAAGAAAATGTCTTTTTGCCTCATCCATCTCTCCTTTCTTGATCATTTCATCGATATAGAAAGAAGAAAGATCATCATGTAAAACACTTGGAAAAATGCTTTTCTTGCCTGGTTTTAATTCAGAAAAATTTACAAGATTCTTTTCAATCCAAGAATTTTGGAAATCCTCCTGAGAAAAAATAGTGAAAAAAGAAAAAGAAGCTAAGAATACTAATAAAGTTAATTTATTTTTCAGAGTGGTATATTCCCATGCTTTCTAGAAGGAAGATTCTCTCTTTTAGATTTATAAAATCTCAAGCCTTCAATTAACTTAGGTCTCGTATCTATTGGGTCAATAACCTCATCAACATACCCTCTTTCAGCAGCAATATAGGGAGTTGCTATATTTGTCTCGTAATTTGAAATTAAATCTTCTCTCTTTTTCTCTTTATCCTTTGCTTCACTTATATCTTTTCTAAAAATGATATTTATCGCACCCTCAGCACCCATAACAGCAAACTCAGCCGAAGGCCAAGCAAGATTCAAATCGGCACCTAGTTGTTTTGGTGCCATAACACAATAAGCACCTCCATAGGCTTTCCTTGTGACAACTGTTAGAAGAGGTACAGTTGATTCGGAGTAGGCATGTAGAAGTTTTGCTCCATGCCTAATGATCCCTCTATGCTCCTGGTCTTTTCCAGGAAGGAATCCAGGAACATCAACAAAGGAAACAATCGGAATGTTAAAAGCATCACAAAATCTAATAAACCTAGCTGCCTTGTTGCAAGAATCTGAATCAAGGCATCCCGCTAAAACATTAGGCTGATTTGCAATTATTCCAACAACATTTCCATCAAGTCTTCCAAAGCCAATAACTATATTTTTAGCCCAAGAAGACTGGATTTCAAAAAATGAATCACCATCCAGAACCAAATCAAGAATCTCCTTCATGTCATAGGGCTTGTCTGAACTATCAGGGATTATCTCTCTTAACTTCCCCTCTCTTCTTTGAACATTATGAGAATCTGACTCTTTTTTCAATTGAGAAACTTTATTGTTGGCAGGAATGTAATCTAATAAATCTCTTACGGATTTCAAACATTCAACTTCATTTTCTGAAACAAAATGAGAAACACCACTCTTTTGAGTGTGCACAGAAGCTCCCCCAAGATCCTCAAAAGTAACGTCTTCATGCAAAACCGTCTTTATTACATCTGGTCCAGTTAAGAACATATGACTGGTACCTTTTGTCATAAAAACAAAATCCATAAGACCAGGAGAATAAACTGCACCGCCAGCACACGGCCCTAAAATGCAAGCAATCTGAGGAACAACACCACTTGAAAGAGTGTTTTCTCTAAAAATGCTTGCATAACCAGCCAGAGAGACAACCCCTTCCTGTATTCTCGCCCCACCAGAATCCTGTATTGCAATAACAGGAACGCCAACCTTTCTTCCAGTTTGAATGATTTTAACTATCTTTTCAGCATGCCTTTCCCCCAAAGAACCTCCCATAACTGTGAAATCTTGACTATAAACAAGAACCCTCCTGCCATTTATCTTTCCGAATCCAGCCACCAAGCCGTCTCCGAGGAATTCTTTCTTTTCCCCTATGGGCAAAGGAGAAGATTTTATGAAAATTCCCAACTCTCTAAAAGATCCGTCATCAAGCAAAACCTCAAGTCTTTCTCTAGCGGTCAACTTCCCTTTTTTATGCTGTTTTTCAATTGCTTCTTTTCCGCCACCAAGCTTCGCTTTTGCAATTAGGCCTCTTAGTTTTTCAATTCTTTTTTTCATTTTATTATTTCCATCAATATCCCCATTGTGAATTTGGGGTTAAAAAATAATGCCCCTCCTCCACCAACACCATCCTGTCTTGAAGATTCTATTGTTTCAATTCCTATTGAGTTGAATTTTTTTTCCATTTCATCTAAATTTTCAACTTTAAAAGCAATATGATGAAAACCCTCCCCCCTCTTAAGTAAAAACTTTTTTAATGTTCCTTCCCCAACAGGTTCGAGTAATTCAATATTCAATTTCCCAATTTTCAACATAGCTATCTCTACATTCTCCCTCTTATATTTCTTCCTGTAAGAAAGATCCCCTTTGAGAACCCCTAGCCACAAAGGCAAGGATTTGTCAAGACTTTTTACAACGATGCCTAAATGGGCAATTTTCATAATTCAAAATTCTATAACTTTATAAACATTTTCTTAGAGTTAGAATGTTTTCAATGGCTTTTAGAAGAATCACCCCAAGAAAAAGAACTGCTAAAAAAAGCAAGATCAAAAGCATGTTAATTGCAAACAGGGGAGAAATTGCACTTCGCATAATAAGAGCAGGATGGGAACTAGGGATAAGATGCGTAATTGCCTCAAGTGAAATAGATATAGACTCCCTCCCTTCAAGAGTTGCAGATAGTGTTTTTAATCTTGGCCCTGGCTCAGCAGCTGAAACGTATCTGGATATTGAAAAAATAATTGATGCTGCCAAAAAATCAAATGTTGAAGCCATACATCCAGGATACGGATTCTTGTCAGAAAATGCTAAATTTGCAAAAAGATGTGAAGAGGAAGATATTATTTTCATAGGTCCAAACTCTGAAGCAATGGAAAAATTAGGTGATAAAGTTTGGGGAAGAAAGAAAGCTAAAGAGTTAAAAATACCAACAATCCCAGGATCAAAAGGTGTTGTGAATGATGTGAGAACAGCCATAAAGGTATCTAGAAAAATTGGATTTCCTGTACTTATAAAAGCTGCTGCTGGTGGTGGAGGCAGAGGCATGAGGGTTGTAGAAAACTTAAAAGATCTAAAAGATGCTTTTGAATCTGCACAATCTGAAGCTGAGCTTGCCTTTGGAGATGGTTCCTGCTTTATAGAAAGATATTTATCAAAGCCAAGACACATAGAAATACAGGCAATGAGAGATTCTCATGGAAGATTCATCCATCTATACGAAAGAGAATGCTCCATACAAAGGAGGCATCAAAAATTACTTGAAGAAGCTCCCTCTCTTACGGTTTCGACTCTGATGAGAAAGAGGATGATTGATTCCTCAAAAGCTTTAACAAAGGCAGCAAAATACCATGGAGTATGTACCGTTGAGTTTCTTGTTGATGGTAAAAACTTTTACTTCATAGAGGTAAATACACGTGTTCAAGTTGAACACCCTGTAACTGAAAAAATAACCGGAATTGACATAATAAGAGCTGGCATAAGGATAGCTGGGAAAGAGAGAATACCTTTTTCTCAAAGACAGGTAAGGAGAAGTGGCCATGCTATCGAATGCAGGATAAATGCAGAAGATCCAAGATTTGGCTTTGCACCCACTCCAGGAACAGTTGAAGAATTGATACTTCCTGCAGGTCCGGGCATAAGGGTAGATACACACTTGTGTCCGGGATATACAGTTCCTTCAATATATGACTCCCTTATAGCAAAAGTTATCTCTTACGGAAGAACGAGAAGAGAAGCAATAACAAGAATGGAACGAGCACTTAGGGAAATGGTAGTAAGAGGCTTTACCACGACAGCACCATTCCACAGAAGACTCTTAGCTCATAAGAGTTTTAGAAATGGAAAAATATGGACAAGATTTGTTGAACATCAAGGAAGCAGGTTAACTGAACCAAGTGAACAGGAAGATAAAGAATCTATCTTAGCTGCAGCTATATTATTAGCCGATGAAGAAAACCACCCAAATGTAGAACAGGATTCAGAAGATCGAAATGATTGGAATTCAAATCGAAACGAGGACGTAGAAGAAAGTTGGAACTAAAAATCAGAGACTCTAAAGGAAAAGTTCATGATGTTTCTGTGGACTTTGGAACAAATACCGCAATTTTCAATGGAGAGGAAAAAATACCCTTTGAGATAATAAGAAGGGAACAGGGTGTTGTTGGGATAATCATTGGAGAAAGAAGATTTCCAGTAAATTATTCTAGAGACGGAATCAGAATTAATTTACTTCTAGATGGAACAAAATTTAAACTTGAAAGAGAAACGAGTTACTCATTTTTAACAAGAGCAAAAGATGACGGTTCTGCAGGGCTCATTGAGATAAGAAGCCCTATTCCTGGAATAATATCTTCGATAAATACAAACGAAAATAAAAAAGTCAAAGAGGGAGATGTTTTGTGCACTCTCCAAGCAATGAAAATGGAGAATGAAATTGCATCAACCACAAAAGGAAAAATCAAAGAAATCCTTGTTGTTGAAGGGGAAAGAGTTTCAGGCGATCAGGTTTTAATGATCCTTGAAAACTAATGCCGGAGGAGGGACTCGAACCCTCACGCCCTATTGGACACTTGCTTTTGAGGCAAGCGCGTCTACCATTCCGCCACTCCGGCCGTTGTATACTTAGCCTATCATATTTTTTATTTTGAATTAATGGGGGTATTATGAATAATTTAGCTTGTTATATTACAAATTTAAATCTACTATTTGAAGAACAAAGTTTGTCTGAAAGAATAGATGAATCTTTTGGTGGCATTGTTGCAAAAATGGCAGAGTTTTTATTTTATCCAGTTGCAAACATACCTGTAATTATTTGGGTATTAATGCTGGGCGCAATATTTTTTACCTTTTATCACAAATGGATTAACTTAAAAGGTTTTAAACATTCCCTAGCTGTTATTGCAGGAAAATATGACGACCCTAAACATCCAGGAGAAATTTCCCATTTTCAGGCGCTCACTAGTGCACTATCTGCGACAGTTGGACTTGGAAATATAGCAGGTGTTGCAGTTGCTGTAGGTGTTGGAGGCCCTGGGGCAGTTTTTTGGATGATAATTTTAGGCCTGTTTGGAATGACAAGCAAATTTCATGAGTGTACATTGGCTCAGTTCTACAGAAAAGTAGACAAAGACGGCACAGTTCATGGAGGACCTATGTATTATCTTTCTTTAGGTCTAAAGGAAAGGGGCCTTGAAACTCTTGGAAAGATTCTTGCTGTTGTATTCGCGGTTTTCTGCATAGGGGGATCTTTGGGTGGAGGAAACATGTTTCAAGCAAATCAAACATTTGAAGCAATAAGCGGAATAGTGCCATCCCTTGCTGATTCTGAAGTAGCATCATGGGGATTTGGCTTCTTCATGGCATTTCTTGTTGGCTTGGTAATCATAGGGGGAATAAAAAGAATTGGACGAGTGACTGAAAAGATTATCCCCTTCATGTGTGGCTTGTACCTTGTTGCTGGAATTATCGTCTTATTTAAAAATGGCGATCAAGTTATTCCTGCTTTAAATCTTATATTTACACAGGCATTCAGCCCTGATGCAGCATACGGTGGCATAATTGGTGTAATGGTTCAGGGAATAAGGAGAGCTGTTTTCTCAAATGAAGCTGGAATAGGTTCTGCCGCAATTGCACACTCGGCAGCAAAAACTGACCAGCCTGTTAGAGAAGGCATAGTTGGAATGATTGGTCCATTCATTGACACTGTTGTTATATGTACCATGACAGCACTAATACTTATAGTCAGCGGTGTTTATAACGTACCGGGCTTAGAAGGTGTCGCCATGACGCAAAAAGCATTTGAATCAACATTCTCATGGTTCCCAGCCATTCTTTCAATATGCATTTTCTTCTTCGCATACTCAACCATGATAAGCTGGAGCTATTACGGAGAAAAAGCCTGGGCATACCTGTTTGGAAGAGGTAAACAAATAATATTGGCCTATAGGGTAATGTTCCTTGCTTTTGTTGTATTGGGAACAGTCATGAAACTAGGAAATGTTCTTGATTTTTCAGACCTCATGATACTCTCAATGGCCTTTCCAAACATAATCGGTGGAATAATACTAGCGCCAAAGGTCAAGGAAGCCTTATCTGAATACTGGACAAAATTGAAAGCTGGAAAATTTAAGGTATATAAATAATTGAGTGAAAAAGCCTTACTGATAGATGGTTTAAATCTTCTCTTTAGGGCTTTTTACAGTCTCCCTCCAAACATGCAATCTCCTGCAGGAGATCCTACAAATGCACTTTTTGGATTTGTTAGAACTTTAGATTCTCTCAATAAAAAATACAAGCCAAAAACAATAATCGTTGCATTAGATTCATCTGTTCCTACATGGAGGAAAAAAGAGTATCCAGAATACAAAGCTGGGAGGCCTGACACTCCAGAAAACCTTCTGAATCAAATAAAATTTTTCAAATTTTTTTTGAAAGAGCTTGATGTAAAGTCTATAGAATTTCCAGGACATGAAGCAGATGACGTATTGGCATCAGTTTCAAAAAGCCTACTCAAAGAAAAAATAAACCCCATCATCGTCAGCAACGACAAAGACCTACTTCAAACCCTGGAGCCAGGCGTGTCCATCCTCAGGTCTGGAAGGTCTATTTCACAAATTAAGCTAATAACAAAAAATACTCTTTTTGAGGAATATGGATTTAATCCAGATTTAATACCTGACTTCAAAGGCCTTGTCGGAGATTCTTCAGACAATCTAAAAGGAGTCAAAGGAATAGGTGAGAAAACAGCAAAAATACTATTGAAAAAATATAAAGATCTGGATGACGTTTACAAGAATCTACAGGACCTTCCCGACTCACAAAAAAAGAAACTTCAAAACGACAAAGAGTCAGCTTATTTTTGTAAAAAATTAGCAACCCTGGATGATGATTTAGATATTCAAATTGGGAATTTAAAACCCTTCAACCTCTCTAATAAACCTGCTCAAAAAATATTAAAAAAGTTAGGCATGACATCATTCGTCTTAAAAGAAGAAAAACAGATAGAGATTAAAAAACTTGAGCCAGAGGACATAAAGACAGAACTGGATAAAACTTCTTTTGTGCACTTGATGCCATATGGAAATTCATGGATATGTCAGACTGAAAATATTACTTTTGGACCAAAAGAGGATGAAGGTCTTTTTGCAACAGAAACAAACATCAAAGATTACCTCAACAACAAACATGAAATCATTGGGTTTGATTTCTACAACAAAAAAATAAATATATTTCATTCTGATTTTGAAAATGCATTGGATCTAAAGTCATATGCTTTTTTCCTAAACTCAGAAAATCCCTCAATTCAAAAAACATGGAACAATATCTTTAATGAGCAATTTCCGGAAGATCCCTCAGTGTGTATAAGCAAGTTCAAACAATTACAACAAATCTTAGAAAAAAAAATTGGAGAAAAAACTATAAAAAACTACTACAAAAAAATAGAAAAACCTTTTCTTCTAGCAGTTGAAAAAATGAAGAATACAGGTGTTCCAATTAATGTAAAAGAAGTGAAAAAACTTGAGGAAAAATTCAACCTTGAGTGCTTGGAGATAGAGGCGAAAATGAAAAAAATCTCTGAAACAAACTTCAACCCAAGAAGTCCGAAGCAGGTTGGGGAAATCCTTTTTGAAAAATTAAACCTGAAATCAAAACATGGGAAAAGTACAAATAGAGAAGCATTGAATAGCCTTCTTGGAAAACATCCAATAATAGAAGAAATTATCAAATACAGGGAGAAGCATAAACTCCTTTCATCTTACATAAAGCCTTTTATACAGCACCAAAAAGACAATGGAAGAATACACCCAAACTTCGACCCATATGGAACAAGAAGCGGGAGGCTGGCATCAAAAGATCCTAATTTCCAGGTTCTCCCAATAAAAACAAATGAAGGAAGAATGATTCGCAGCTGTGTGGAGGCAAAAGAAAACTTCTCAATAGTTTCTATAGACTACTCACAAATTGACCTTAGAGTTTTAGCACACCTTTCAGAAGATGAAAAGCTAATAGAAATTTTCAACAAAGACGAAGATGTTCATTCTCAAACAGCTTCTCTAATGTTTAAAAAAGATAAGAAAGAAATAACACAAGATGACAGAAGGATTGCAAAAATTATTAATTTTGGAATTATTTACGGAATGGGTGCAAGCGCATTATCGAAACAGCTGGGAATATCTGTTGAGCGCTCGAAAAACGAAATAAAGAAATATTTTGAAAAATTTAATGGTGTTTATAGTTGGATAAAGGAAACAAAAGAAAAAGCAAACCAAAACCTGTACACAGAAACGCTAGATGGCAGAAGAAGATACGTAGAAGGTTTAGGCAGCCCAAATAGTTTCATGAGACAACAAGCCGAAAGACAAGCTGTCAATAACTGTGTTCAGGGTGGAAGTTCCGATCTTATAAAAAGAGCTATGGTTAAAATTTTCCATAATTTAAATCAAGAATTTGAACTAATTCTCCAGGTACATGATGAACTCGTATTTCATGTATCTGACAATGTTTTAGAAAGGAGTGTTGAAAAAGCAAAAAAAGCAATGGAAAAAGCTTTAGAATTGAAAGTCCCTTTGAGGGTTGGTATAAAAATTGGAAAAAAATATGAATTCTGAAAAAGAAACAAACAACATAGAGAAAGACTTTTTGGATTTTGAGAACCCCCAAAAAGGAGACGAGAGGAATGGAAAAGTTGTACAAAAAGACGAAAACGGGATAATACTTTCTCTCGGCTTAAAAAATGATGCTTGGCTTCCAAAAGACCAAATTGGAGATGATTTAAAAAACATTAAAACAGGCGAATCTTTAAAAGTAGAGATAATAAGAACAAATCGAGAAAAAATTATTGTAAGTAGAAAAAGAATAGTAGAAAAAGAATCTGCAAAAATGCTTGAAAACTCCTTCAAAAACAAAGAGCCCCTTTCTGGAAAGATTGAAAAAATTGTTTTGAACAAAACCAAACAACAGGTAGGAATGATGGTTAACCTCAATGGAAGGTTGCTATTTATGCCACGATCTCTTTATGAAAAAAGCCCCCCTAGAAACCTAGACGTACTTATTGGGAGGAATGTTAAGTTTTTAGTCAAAGAAATGAAAAAAAATGATGCAATAGTTTCAAGAATCGCCTATCTTGAAGAAAAAAAGAATAAACAGTTTTCTCAATTCATCTTGTCGAATCCAGAAAATTCAATAGTGAAAGCAAAAATTAAAAGATTTTTATCTCAAAAAAATAAGGCTTTCGGAATCATCCTTAATTCAAATGGAGCAAATTTATTTCTTCACAGAAATGAAGCTACCTGGGGGGGTGGAGATCTTAAAAACATTTTCAAAGAAGGTCAGGAAATTGAAGTCAAGATAACAAAGATAAATAAAGAAAAAATGCAAATAGACACTAGTTACAACATGACAAGGGAAAACCCTTGGAATAGCGAAATCTTAGAAAAAGAAACCTGGGTAAGTGGGACAATTTCAAATAAAACAAAATTTGGTCTATTTGTATCTTTAAAAAATGGAATAGAAGGATTTGTTCATGAGTCAGAAATCCCGGAAAACTTTAAAGAAAAGGCTGGGGGAAAGGTTGAAGCAAGAATTAAAAATGTAGACAAGGAAAATAAAAAACTTTCTTTATCCTTGATTACAAAAGAAGAATCAAAAAAACCCAGAGGTGAAACGTTTGGAGATAAAGCTGAGGGTGGACAAACATTGTCAGAACTTCTCAAAGATTTTGAGTAAAAATTTAACAATTGGCCTAACGGGCTCATTTGGATCCGGAAAATCAACCGTTTTAGACATCTTTAAAAGAATTGGATTTGATACCTACAGTGCTGATAAAGAAGTTCACAACCTTTACTTAAGGAAAGAAATTCAAGAAAAGCTAAAAACGAAAATTCCTGAAGCATTTGTAACAAAAGGGGAAAATAAAAAAAATCTTGATAAAGAAAAATTAAGAAAAATAGTTTTTTCCAACAAAAAGAAATTGTCTTTTTTAGAAAGCATCATTCATCCAGTAATAAAAAAACAATGTGTATCTTTAATCAAGTCAAATGAAAAAAACTTGATTTGTGAAATACCAATCTTGGTCAAATCAGGGCTTGAAAAACATTTCAAGAAAATCATTACTGTTGAGGCAAAACAAGAAAAAAGACTTCATAGAACCTTAAAAAGATACAAAAACAAACTAACAAAAGAAGAATTCCTTGCTATAGAAAAATCTCAATCAACCGAAAAAGAAAGGAGCTTAATATCTGATGCTGTGATAAAAAACAATGGCAGTTTGCAAGACTTAGAGAAAAAAACCCTTGAAGTTGTATCTGTTTTTTGTTTGAAAGAAGGCAGTTCTAAACCTGGCTGAAAGGTGAACTTTAATCTAAAAACTCAATTTTCTCCAACCGGAGATCAGCCAAAGGCAATCAAAAGCATAGTAAAAGGTTTTGAAGAAGGCTCAAAAAAACAAACACTGTTAGGAGTTACTGGAAGTGGGAAAACCTATACGGTTTCAAATGTTATTCAATCACTGGGTTTGCCTACATTGGTTTTAACACATAACAAAACACTCGCTGCACAACTTTACGAAGAATTTAAAACTTTTTTTCCGAATAATGCTGTTGGATATTTTGTTTCCTATTATGACTACTATCAACCAGAAGCTTACATAGTTCATGAAAATAAATATATCGAAAAAGATGCAAAAATAAATACAGAAATTGAAAGATTGAGGCATCAAGCAGTAAAAAACTTAATTACATCAAAACATTCAGTCATAATAGGAACGGTCTCAAGTGTTTACGGAATAGGAGCACCTAAAGATTATTTAAATAAAATCCTGCCAATAAAAAAGGGTGACCTAATAGAGCCAAAAGACATTGGAAAAAGATTGGTTTCAATGGGTTATGTTTATGAAACAGGCTCAATCAGCAATGGCACATTTGAAAGACAAAATGACACAATGAAAATAAAAACCCCTGAAGAGGAGAACTCAATACTCATTGAATGGTTTGGAAATGAAATTGAATCGATAAAAAAAATTCATACAATTTCGAGAGAAAAGATATCTTCTGAAGAGAAGGTAACCATATTTCCGTCAACATTGCATGTAGTGAATGACAAAAATAGAGAAAAAATATTTTGCGAAATAAAAGAAGAAATGAAGATCCGTGAGAGTTCCTTCAAAAAAGAAGAAAAAATGATAGAAGCAGAAAGGATTAGAGAAAAAACTCTTTATGACCTTGAGCAAATACAAACTTTTGGAACTGTTAAAGGTATTGAAAATTACTCAAGACATTTTCAACAAAGGAAAAAAGGTGAGCCTCCTACGTGCTTGGTAGATTTCTTTCCAAAAGACTTTCTCACAATAATCGATGAAAGCCATGTATCAATACCTCAATTTAAAGGAATGCCAAAAGGAGATAGGTCTAGAAAAAAATCCCTGATAGACCATGGTTTTAGATTGCCTTCTGCCTACGACAATAGACCATTAAACTTTGATGAATTGATGAAAAAAACAAATAAAACTCTTTTTGTCTCTGCAACACCAGGATCTTGGGAAATTGAAAATTCAGAAAAAATAACTGAACAAATTATTCGACCTACATACCTAATTGATCCAAAAATAGAAATTCACTCAAGAAGCAATCAGGTCAACCACATTTTGAAGGAGATAAAAAAAGCAAAATCAAAGGGAGATAGGGTTTTGATAATAGCCCTTACTCAAAAAATGTCAGAAGAAATTTCAGAATTTCTACAAGAAAGAAATATAAATTCTGGATGGCTCCATGCAAAAGTAAAAACACTTGAAAGAATAAAAATAATACACCAATTGAGATCTGGAAAAATTGATTGCTTGGTTGGAGTCAACCTCCTAAGAGAAGGCTTGGACCTCCCAGAAGTTTCAACTATTGCAATATTAGATGCAGATAAACAAGGTTTTTTAAGAAGCACAAAGTCTCTAATACAGATTATTGGAAGAGCATCAAGGCATTTAAATGGAAAGGTTGTTCTTTATGCTGATTCAATAAGCCCTTCAATGAGTGAAGCTATAGGAGAAACCTCAAGAAGAAGAGAAATTCAGAAAGAATATAATAAAAAGAATAATAAGAAACCTAAAAGTATAAAAAAATCTATAAAAATGAGTAAATTGTTTTTGATTGGAGAAGAAGAATCAATGAGTTCAAAAGATTACAGCAAAGGTATGAAACTTGTTCAAAAAATGGAAAAAGAAATGCTTTTACATGCAGATAATCTTGAATTCGAGTTGGCTGCAGCATTAAGAGACAGAATTGAAGCCATGGCAGAGGAGATAGAAACATGGAGATAAAAAAAATAACTCTTATTTTCCTATTTCTTATTTTCAACTCCTGTCAAGAAAAAAATGCAACAAGCCAAGAAGAGTTTACGCTTGCTGAATCAGAGGTAACATGGGAAGGTCACATCTCAGAAATATTCTCAGATCACTGCATCTCATGCCATTCAGATGGGAATGTTGCTGACTTTTCTCTCGAAACATACGACCAAGTCAAAGAAAAGGCGAAGAGTGCCCTGAGGGCAATCAAGGCAAAAAGGATGCCTCCATGGGGTCCCGGAGAAACGGAAACATGTGAACCAAACCAGCTTGGATGGAAAGATGACCCCACCCTGACCCAAAGGGAGATACTCCTTCTGGAAAAGTGGATTGATTCTGATTTCCCCATGGGTGAAAAGGTTGAAAAAAACAAAGAGACGAAAAAAGAGGTTCCCTTTAGGTCGGACATAAAAATGAGCATCCCCGAATACACGATTGTTGGAGAAAAGTGGGGAGGAACAGACGACATGCTCAGGTGCTTTGTCCTTGACCCAGAAATCGAGGGGGACACATGGATGACAAACTTCAGGATAACTCCTGGAAACAACGAGGTTGTCCATCATGTCGGATTATGGCTTGACGAGAAGGGGGCATCATCTGAAACAGCTGGCGAGAAAGGTTACTACAACTGCTTTGGTGATGTAGGTTTTGAAGTAAGTTTGATAGGAGGATGGAATCCTGGATACCCACCTTACGACCCTCCAAAGGAATCTGGAATACATATCCCTGAAGGATCTAAGATCATCATGCAAATACACTACCACATTCACCAAGAGTACGATGAACCTCCAAAAGATTCAAGCATACTTGAGCTTGAAATAACAAAAAGACAGCCTTTGCTGAAATCCTATGTTTGGGTTTGGGGCTCAAGTCATGACAATAGCCTTGATGAGGACAACAATCTAATTCCAAATGGCCTTGTCCCAGGTTCATATGATGAAAAAGGATATCCCGATTTTGTAATTCCCGCAAACGTAAAGGGTCATGAGGAAACAATTCTCTTTACACTCCCAGAAAACTTTCCCGAAACAGCAATTTTTGGGATAGGGACACATATGCACTACACAGGAACCAACATGGAAGTTATCCTCCATCGAAAAAACCCTGAAGAGGGTCAAAAGAAAAAGGAATGCCTGATTGCAACCCCAAACTACAACTTCTATTATCAAAGAATGTACTATTATGATACTGGTTACCCTGGTGGAAGATGGCTTGTCCCAAGGATAAGGGGAGGAGATACCCTTGAATTCAAATGCACCTTCGACAACACCATGAATAACCCCTTCGTTGCCTATGCACTCAGTGAATATGACGATATTAATGAGCCTATTGACGTAAGGCTGGGACCAAGTTCTTTAGATGAAATGTGTCTAGCATTAATTGCTGTTCTCAATAAAAGCTAAAATGATGAAAAGAGTCTTTCTTTTTTCTTTTTTTCTTATCTTCAACTCCTGTCAAGAAAAAAATGCAACAAGCCAAGAAGAGTTTACGCTTGCTGAATCAGAGGTAACATGGGAAGGTCACATCTCAGAAATATTCTCAGATCACTGCATCTCATGCCATTCAGATGGGAATGTTGCTGACTTTTCTCTCGAAACATACGACCAAGTCAAAGAAAAGGCGAAGAGTGCCCTGAGGGCAATCAAGGCAAAAAGGATGCCTCCATGGGGTCCCGGAGAAACGGAAACATGTGAACCAAACCAGCTTGGATGGAAAGATGACCCCACCCTGACCCAAAGGGAGATACTCCTTCTGGAAAAGTGGATTGATTCTGATTTCCCCATGGGTGAAAAGGTTGAAAAAAACAAAGAGACGAAAAAAGAGGTTCCCTTTAGGTCGGACATAAAAATGAGCATCCCCGAATACACGATTGTTGGAGAAAAGTGGGGAGGAACAGACGACATGCTCAGGTGCTTTGTCCTTGACCCAGAAATCGAGGGGGACACATGGATGACAAACTTCAGGATAACTCCTGGAAACAACGAGGTTGTCCATCATGTCGGATTATGGCTTGACGAGAAGGGGGCATCATCTGAAACAGCTGGCGAGAAAGGTTACTACAACTGCTTTGGTGATGTAGGTTTTGAAGTAAGTTTGATAGGAGGATGGAATCCTGGATACCCACCTTACGACCCTCCAAAGGAATCTGGAATACATATCCCTGAAGGATCTAAGATCATCATGCAAATACACTACCACATTCACCAAGAGTACGATGAACCTCCAAAAGATTCAAGCATACTTGAGCTTGAAATAACAAAAAGACAGCCTTTGCTGAAATCCTATGTTTGGGTTTGGGGCTCAAGTCATGACAATAGCCTTGATGAGGACAACAATCTAATTCCAAATGGCCTTGTCCCAGGTTCATATGATGAAAAAGGATATCCCGATTTTGTAATTCCCGCAAACGTAAAGGGTCATGAGGAAACAATTCTCTTTACACTCCCAGAAAACTTTCCCGAAACAGCAATTTTTGGGATAGGGACACATATGCACTACACAGGAACCAACATGGAAGTTATCCTCCATCGAAAAAACCCTGAAGAGGGTCAAAAGAAAAAGGAATGCCTGATTGCAACCCCAAACTACAACTTCTATTATCAAAGAATGTACTATTATGATACTGGTTACCCTGGTGGAAGATGGCTTGTCCCAAGGATAAGGGGAGGAGATACCCTTGAATTCAAATGCACCTTCGACAACACCATGAATAACCCCTTCGTTGCCTATGCACTCAGTGAATATGACGATATTAATGAGCCTATTGACGTAAGGCTGGGACCAAGTTCTTTAGATGAAATGTGTCTAGCATTAATTGCTGTTCTCTGGAGAGGGGATTAATTTATTTTCTTAACTTTGCTGAAAAAAACCAAAGAAAGAAACCAACAACAGCAAGCACTAAAGCCAAGTTCGTTATCTGTCCAAAAAATCTTTCCATAAAAAAAGTTATATAATAGTCTATTACGGGTTTATTTTATTAAAGATATGAAGAAGGCAATTATTAAAGCATCAGGAACACAAATGTTAGTTTGCTCAGGGGAAACCGTATTTGTTGACAAGGTTGCTGAAGAAAAAGGCAAAAAAATTGTTTACAAAGAGATCCTAATGACAATAAATAAGGATAAAGTCAAGATTGGAAAACCTCTAGTAGAAAAAGCAAAGGTTACTTGCGAAGTTATTGCTCACATCAAAGATAAAAAAGTCAGGGTCCAAAAATACAAAGCAAAAAAGAACTACAAAAGAATTATTGGCCACAGACAAGAATACACCCAATTAAAAGTTTTAAAAATAGAGGGTTAATATGGCGCATAAAACAGGTCAGGGAAGTACTAAGAATTTAAGATCAACTGCAGGAAAACGTCTTGGCGTCAAATGTTCAGATGGTCAAAAAGTTTCAACTGGAAATGTTTTAGTTAGACAAAGGGGCAAAAATATACACCCTGGTAAAGATGTTGGAATTGGGAAAGATTACACTTTGTTTGCATTAAACAATGGCATAGTCAAATATGTAAACAAAAGAGGCAATAAAAAAGTAGCACAAATAGATTCTGAGTAAATTCTTCAACAAATTCATAGATTCGACTGAAATTCATTTAGTCGCTGGGAATGGCGGTGATGGAAGATCTTCTTTCCTAAGACAAAAATTTAGAGCAAGTATGGGCCCTGACGGAGGAAACGGAGGGCGAGGTGGAAACCTTTCTATCGTTGCCGATGATTCTGTATTTGATTTATACAAATTCAAACAAAACAAACCTATAAAAGCTGAAAATGGGTTTAGTGGTGGAAAAAATAACAAAAGTGGAAAAAATGGAAAAGAACTAATCCTAAAAGTTCCAACTGGAACAGAGTTAAGGGATTTGAAAAAAGACTTAATTAAAAAACTTGAAAAACCAGGAGAAATATTCACTCTAAAAGGTGGCCGTGGAGGAAGGGGAAATAGGTCTTTTGCAAGTTCCGTAAACAGATCGCCGAAAAAAATAACGAAAGGAAAACCTGGAGAAGAGAAAAGCCTCAGCATGAATTATTTTATTCCTTGTGATACTGCAATAATATCCAATACAAACTCCTCTCTTTCTATCCATGAAAAACTAACAGGAAGAAAGTATGACAAGACAATGCCTAGTTATCCAATAATAGGAGTTAAAGTTAATAAGATGAAAATTAATGAAAAAATACTTCTAATACCATCTCTGAATGAAGTAAAAAATTGGCTCCATCAGACAAAAAATGCAAAAAAAATTGTTTTTGTTGGAAGGTTTACAAAAATCAAAGATTTTTTAAAAATAAAAGAAATCTTGCCAAAAAAATCCAAAATTTATACATATAAAAACTCCTCAATACCTGTAGATTCTGAAAATATCAAAAGCATAAAAGAATGGCCAGGATAAATCCTTTAATTTTTGGAGGCTCCTTTGACCCTTTTCATAATGCGCATTTAGAGTTGATCAATGCTTGTATTAAGGAAAAATATAAACCCATTTATGTCATTCCTACATATATCTCTCCTGTAGGGAAAAATTTTCATGCATCATTTGAAGAAAGAATTCAGCTCTGCAAAGCAGGAACGGCTCAGTTGAAAAACGTCATAATTTCTGATTTTGAAAAAAAGAAAAATGAAACCTGTTACTCAATAGACCAAGTCAGATGGGTTAAAAAAAATCATGAAAATAAAAAAATATCTCTTTTGGTTGGAGAAGACAATTTAAAAGATATAAAAAATTGGAAAAACTACAGTGAATTAATTGACAACTGTAATATAGTTGTAGCAAGAAGAATGGAATCTGAAAAAAACAATAAAACAACATTTCTCAAATCTAAAATAATGGAAATTTCATCTTCTGAAATAAGAAGGAAAATTAAGGAAAAAAAATCTGTGAAAAACCTATTACCAAAACTTGTTGAAGAAAAGATTCTCAAAAGAGGTCTTTATAAATGATACAAAAATACCTAAATTTGACTTTCTTGGGAATGCTTCTCAGTTTGATATTTTTTATTCTTTTATCAAGTTTTGCAGAAGGTTTCAAAAAATACAAACAAACAAGAGCAGAAACAGTTCTTATAGTTGGTCTTGACCAGTCAAAAGAAGATATAAATCCCGACACGATACTGCTTGCAGCTTTGCCTAAATCGGGAGGTGCTCCAAATATACTTTCAATACCAAGAGATACGCTTGTTGAAACTCAAGATGGAACAAACAGAATAAACCATAGTTGGCACAATAACGGAAACATAACGGGGTTAAGAGGCGCTTTAAACTCTTTGGCAAATATTACAGTTGATAGATATCTTGTAATCAATTTTAAAGACCTAGAGAAATTAATCGATGACCTCGGCGGAGTAAGAGTTCATATAGAAAAAGAACTCAAATACGAAGACACGTCTCAAAGCTTAAAGATCAACTTTGAATCAGGTATTCACACCTTAAATGGAAAAGATTCAGTTTTGTATGCAAGATTCAGAAACGATTCTTTAGGTGACATAGGAAGAATACAAAGACAACAAAAACTAGCTCATGCAATTCTTAAAAAATTTCACAAATCAGATGTTCTGAAAAAAATATCTGTAATTAGTAAATTTCTTGAAAACATTGAAACCAATTTAAAAATGGAAGAAGTGTTAGTTCTAGGGATGAGAACTCTAGGGGAATCCCCATTAACAGAAATACTCCCAGGGAAATTCATGGGTCCTTACTGGTCTCCAGAAATGGATGATTTAAATCAATGGATATCAAAAAACATCAACTAAAAAATGACTGAAAAAAAACTAGATCCGAAAAAAATAAGCTTAATGCTTTTAGATGAATTTGCTGAAGAAGTTAAATTGATAAATGTTGAAAATAAAATGACCTGGACAAAAAATTTCATCATTGCAACTGCACAAAACAAAACTCACTTAAAAACACTAAGAGAAAATGTAAAACAATGGCTTAAAAATAATGGCTTCAACATCACCCCCGAAGGATCGGAGTCTGAATCAGAATGGTCCTTGCTGGATCTTGGAGACACAATTGTTCACTTGATGACGCCAACAGCAAGAGACTATTGGGATATAGATGGGTTGGTACAAGACTGCTCAATAATATACGAATCTTAAAGGGGCTGTAGCGCAGTGGTAGCGCACTTGTATGGCATACAAGGGGTCGAGGGTTCGAATCCCTCCAGCTCCACCATAAAAAATAAAACTAAATAATGAAGAGATATAGTAGGATAAGAGACTGGTTATGAACATTAAAGGAATTAGGCTTTTATTTTTGGTTCCTGCAACCCTTCTTGTTGCAGCATCCCTAGTTGCAAAAAATGACTTCATACAACTTTCTTACAACCCTCCAATTCCTCTGCACCCAACTCCCCATAGATATATCATTCAAGCTGGATCGAGTGGTCAAATTTGGGCTCCAGGGGAATTTGAAAGCTTGCAAGGTTTTACACAAGCAGTTCTTTCTGAAACACATGAAAGTGAGGAATTTAATTTAACGTGGTCGAGAGTTAGATTTGATGATTATTCTTACGAAAGACAAGACTTTGGAATATCTGGTGGAGTTGACGGTGGTGGTGGACCTGCTGACGGCGGTGGTGACGAAGGCGGTGGACCTCCAGGTGGTGGCGAAGGTGATGGTGGTAGCGAAGGTAGAGGGATAGATCCAAGAGCAGGGATGGCTCCAGGTGGTGGGGGAAGTTCTGGAAGTTCAGAAGATACAAAAATTGAGGATTCTGTAATAGATTTATTGGATGATGATCACGTTCTTATAAGAAACAAAAACGGTGAGGTTTTAACCAGTCAAGGAGTTCCTTTGGAATTGGTTAAAAATGAAAGAGAAAGAGCTAATGTTTCTCTAGGCCAAATAATGGAATACTTCCATATATTAAGATTTCCTGACAGAACTGTAAAACTCGGGGAAACATGGGTCCGTTCAGTTTATTTAACAATACCGGGCTTAAGAACTCTTCAAAAAATAGATATTGAGTACAGGTTGCCAATAAGAGATACAAGATATGTTCAGGGAATCGTTTCTGGAGGAACCATGCTCAGCTTACCAAATCTCAAAGCTTATAGACTTGAACCTTCAATCGTGATTGATATGTTTGGATTTGCAAGATTTGACGGCAAGGAAGTTAGCGAACAAAATGAATGGAGAATTGATAGAGATTTTATTGGAACTTTGGAGCTAACTGGAAGAGCTTATATCAATCCAGAAACAGACAAACTTATAGATATGATTGTCAGCCTCGAAAACAACATGAAAGTTTATGAAAACAAAATACCTACTGGAGAAACAAAAGCATACAGACAGAGTGAAGAAACAAGGCAGATTGTTCAGCAGGGTTTACAAATTGTCGTATGTGAAGAAACTGCTCAATTAGGATACGGCTCTTCAGCAGGATCTGTTGCAGCAGCAGGTCTAACTTTCTCAGTGTGTCCTGTTGGACATCAAGAGGGTGGTTTTTAATGGATAGTCCAGTTAACTCTGGAACTTACGAAAAAACCTCAAATTTTATTTGGGATAAATACAATGGCGGTGTTGAATACAGGTCAAGGATTTGTCCTGAATGTGATGAAAAATACATTGCGGTTTACAAGCATGGAAAATGTATGCAAAGAGTTCACCCAAACCTAAAAGAAATT
Organism: uncultured bacterium; assembly: GCA_964517115.1. Classification (GTDB taxonomy): domain Bacteria; phylum UBP7; class UBA6624; order UBA6624; family UBA6624; genus UBA6624. The sequence continues at coordinate 6,539 of CAZFBE010000002.1, read as the reverse complement.
CTAGAAAAAAGAAAACAGAATTTACCAGGAATAAAATAGCCCTCGTAGCTCAACTGGCAGAGCGACGGCCTTCTAAGCCGTAGGTTGGGAGTTCAAGTCTCTCCGAGGGTGTATTCAAAAAAAAGGAGGAGATTTGAATAATTATCAAAAAGCCTACAAGGATGCTCCTAGCTGGTTCCCTGTTTTTTTAATCTCCTGGGCAATATTTGGTCTTAATTTTGGTATCATTCGAGTTTCCTACAATCTTTATCTAAAAAGCCTAGGTTTTAATGAGGAGATAATAGGTTACGCAGCAGCAACTGTATCAATTGGATCAATACTTGTAGCTTATAAGCTTGGAAAATGGATGGATAAAAATGGTGTAGGGAAAATGATAAGCATTGGAATTCCAATATTAGGAATACTTATAATCCTGAGAGGTTTTTCAATAACAACAACAACAATAATACTATCTTCTTTTCTAGCAGGAATGATATTCCACCCCTTAATGCATGCCTTCGAACCCCTTCTGGCCATTGGGCAGCAAAAACTTGCCAACCATAGATTTACACTTGGTTTTGTAATAACTGGAATTTCTCACTCCATCGGATCTTTGCTAGGGGGTAAACTACCTTTAATTCTAGATAATCTTGGAGGCCCTAAAGGTTTTCAAATGATGTATTTATTTTTGGGCATTTTTAACATTTTCTCCTTTGCAATCTATAAGAAATTAAAATCTGTACACCACTCAAAAAAGAAAAAAAATAGCACTATAAAGTTTAAAGAACTTGCAAAAATTAATAATGGGCTTATTGGAAAATATTGGGTATCTCACATTCCTTTAGCCTTGGGGGCTGGAATGTCAATTCCATTCATGAATGTCTATCTCTCAAGTATGGGTTTAACTAATTCAGAAATAGGAAATGCTTTTTCTGTTCAGGAATTAATGCTAGTTGTAGGCTATCTAATTGCACCAACTATAGCAAAAAAAATCCAAACTACAATTGCAATAACTCTTTTAAACTTTTTATCGATTCCCTTTCTGGTTGCATTAGCCTTTACAACGAGTCCTACAATTGCAGTGTTTGCATTTGTAATAAGAGCAATGCTTATCAATGCAACACACCCACTTGGGTCAAGGCTTTTAATGGAAATAACCCCAGAGGAACATAGAGGAAAATCTTTAGCAGTTATTGGAATCATTTGGGGTCTTGGATGGACAATAGGACCTCCTTTAACTGGAATATGGATAGATGCACATCAAAGCTATAAAGAACCTTTTCTTGTTACATCATTTTTATACATCTTAACAACAACAATGTATTACATTTTTTTTAGGAATTTAAAATTCAAAGAAGAAAAAATTACTCAGTAGAAATTTCTTTTTTTCCCTCAAAAGCTATCTCAACTGAAACCCAGCCAAGGGTTGCGCATTTTACCCTGACTGGAAACTTTGAAACCCCCTGAAGAACGACAAGTTCTCCAAGGTTCTCTTTTTCTTCATCATCTAAATTTTCACCCTTTATCAGCTTTTTTATTCTTTTTGACAAGTCAAATATTTCTTCTTTTGTTTTTTTCTTTAGAGCCTCTGTCATAATTGAAGAACTTGCACAGCATATAGCACAGCCTTCACCATTCCATTTGACATCTTCAACTTTTTTATCAGAGTTTAATTTAATAAAAATCTCTAACTCGTCTCCACATGACGGATTTTTTCCAACAGCATGAAGGTCCGGATTTTCAATGCTTCCCTTATTTCTAGCAGATCTGTAATGATCGAGAATTACATTCCTGTAAAGATCTTCAAGACTCATAGCAGGAAAGAGAATGCTCTTTTTAAAGAATTTACCAAATCATCTATGTCATCAAAATCATTGTAGGCATGGAAACTTGCCCTGAGGCTTGATTGCACTCCTAGGGAATGATGAAGGGGTTTAGCACAATGATGACCTGCACGAACAGCAATACCATCTTGGTCCATAACGGTTGCTAAATCATGGGGGTGTAAAGAGTTGACCCAAAACGAAATAGCTCCGTAAGGATTTTTTTCACATAAGAGATTAAGACCTTCAATCTTTTTAAGGTTTTCATGAGTGCATTCAGATAGACTTTCAACATGCTCTTCAAGTCCAAGTTGTATAAATTCATCTAGAACATCTACAGCTTGTGCTAGTCCAATAGCTCCAACAACATTCGGAGTTCCAGCTTCAAACCTATAAGGGGGCAAAGCAGGAGTCCAACTGTCTAATTGAACATCAGAAATCATTTCCCCCCCACCCTGCCATGCAGGAAGGCTCATCAAAGAATCATCAGCAACAATCAAACCTCCTATCCCCATGGGTCCAAGCATTTTATGTCCTGAAAAAGCAAAGAAATCACAACCTAAATCTTTAACATCCATTTTTGAATGACCAGAAGCTTGGGCACCATCTACAAGGGTTGCAGCTTTGTATTTTTTTGCCAGAGTACAAATAGACTTAACATCTTCCTTCTTCCCTAAAACATTACCCTGTGCAGAAAAAGCTAAAATCTTGGCTCCTTTTTTTAATTCATTTTCCAAAATACAGGTATCTATTTTCTGATCCTCACAAAGTGGTATGGGAACAAAAGAAGCCTTCACCTTCTCGCAAACCATTTGCCATGGAACATAATTGCTGTGATGCTCAGATAATGGAACCAAAACTCTATCTCCTTTAGATATATTTTCTTCACCCCAACTTTTTGAAACAAGATTAATTGCTTCAGTTGTACCTCTTGTAAAGATTAAATTTTTAGAATCAAATCCAAACCAGTTTGAAATTTTCCTCCTAGCGTCTTCATACTCTAAAGTTGCTTCTTCAGCTACCTTATACAAACCTCTATGGACATTTGCATTTGTATTTAAGTAATAGTTTTGAATCTTCTCAATAACCTCAATTGGTTTTTGCGTTGTTGCAGAACTATCCAAATAAACAAATCTTTTACCCCTTATTTTTCTCTTAAGGATTGGGAATCTTTTTCTTATCTTTTTACCCAAAGAAGACATGAATTAGAAAGCCTCTAAAAGTCTTTTATTGATACTTTCATTGACAACAGATCTGATTTCCTTTGGAAAATTATCAGACACTTCATAAAAGAATCCCTCTGCTAAGAGTTTAGCCGCTTCGTTTTTCTCTATCCCTCTAGAAGATAAATAAAAGAGAGAATAAGGATCAATCTTGCTAACCGTTGCTCCATGAGAACACTTAACATCATTTGCTTCAATTTCAAGCCCGGGAATGGTTTCAATTCTTGCATTCCTAGACAATGAAAGATTTCGATTCGTTTGATATGCATTGCTTTTCTGAGCTTCAGGTCTGATATTTATCATTCCTTGAAAAATCCCCCTTGAACCGGAACCAACAGCACCTTTTAATAAAAGATCACTGGTTGAATCACCTTCCTTGTGATCTTGCTGAGTTTGAAACTCATGTCTTTGTCCATCATAAGGAACATAAACACCCTTTAGAGATGAATTAGATTCTTTTTGTAATTCAAGCCTGCACTCATGCCTTACGCTTCTTCCACCCAGAGCAGCCAAATTCCATTCTGAATTAGTTTTTTTATTATTTTTAATCTCCCAATTAAATCTAGCATCAGTTTTTTTTGAAATATCTTGGATATGCATTAATTTTAAACTTGAAGAAGAATCCAAAACAATGGTAAAGCCTCCAGAATGAAAACCCTCTCCACTCCCCTCTATAAGGTAATAAATCGAGAGATTGATATTTTTTTTAATATTGCAGAAAAAATAATTTGAACTGATCTTGCCACTAGGACAAATCTTTTCCCTTATAACTAAAGGTTCATTTTCAGGGAAAGTATCATCAATATCAATCTGGTAAACATTTCCATTTGAAATAGTCCATTGGTTCCAAGGTTCTCCACCAGGTATAGAACCAGGCCTACTTAAGGAGTCATTTGGATTTATCGATTTTATGGAAACTCCTTCCTTTAAATCTTGATCTATAAGATTGCCGTTGCTAAAAGAAATATGAGTATTGAAATCTGGTAAAATTTCCCACTTTTCTACAGGAGAAATATCACTTATTTTAAAGTCTTGGGGAGGTTTAAGGAAAGAAGCTCTTCTCCAATATTCATTTGTTCTATCAGGCCAAGAAAATTTCTTCATCCAACAGAGCCTTCTAATTCCAATTCCACAAGACGTTGAAACTCAACGGAATATTCAAGAGGCAACTTTTTGACCATGGGCTCTAAGAAACCATTAACAACCATTTTCATTGCATCAATTTCCGGAATACCCCTACTCTGCAAATAAAAAATCTGATCCTCATTTACTTTTGAGACACTTGCCTCATGTGCGATCTGTGTATCATCTTCAGATATATCCATAACTGGATATGTGTCAGTCCTGCTTTCTTCATTGATTAAAAGAGCATCACATTCAACCCTGCAAGAAGAATTTTTTGCACCTTTTAAAACCTTAACCAAACCTCTATAAGAAGATCTACCGGTGCCTTTTGAAATACTTTTGCTGGTAACAACACTTGTTGTATTTGGAGCTCCATGAATCATTTTTGCACCAGAATCCTGAAGCTGTTCTTCATTTGCAAAGGCTATAGATTGAACTTCGCCTCTGGCACCCTCTCCCATCATCATCACGCTTGGGTATTTAATTGTTATTCGGGAACCAACATTTATGTCCAGCCAAGTAACAGTTGCGTTCTTTTTTGCAACAGCTCTTTTTGTAACAAGGTTGTAAATGTTTTTATACCAATTCTGAATCGTTTGGTAATCAATACGTGAATTATCAAGTGCAACCAGTTCAACAACAGCAGCATGCAGTGAAGACTTTGCCCATTTAGGGGCAGAGCAACCTTCGTTATAAACAACCTTAGCTCCTTCATCTGCAATAATTAAAGTTCTTTCAAATTGACCAAATTCTTCTTCATTTATCCTGAAGTAAGTCTGCAATGGCGTGTTAACCTCAACGCCAGGAGGCACATAGATGAAAGAACCTCCAGACCAAACAGCAGTGTTAAGGGCGGAAAACTTATTGTCTGAAGCAGGTATGACAGAGCCAAAATATTTTTTCACCAATTCAGGTTCTTCTTTTACAGCCTGGTCCATTGTTAAAAAAATAACCCCTTGCTTTCCAAGCTCTTCATTAAGCTTATGATAGACAGCTTCACTTTCGTATTGTGCACTTGCTCCCGCTAAAAACTTTTTTTCAGCCTCGGGAATCCCCAACTTGTCAAAAGTATCAAGAATTTCTTGTGGCATATCTTCCCACTGATCGCTTTCTTTTTCAGTAGACCTTATGAAATAAGTAAATTCTTCAAAGTTTATTTCACTTAAATCTGGCCCCCATGAGGGCATTGGTTTTTTTTCAAAAACCTCATAAGCCTTCAGTCGAATGTCAGTCATCCAAGAAGGTTCGTTCTTTAATTCAGATATTTTTGAAACAACATCCCTTGATATTCCCTTTCCTGTTGAAGCAATATGTTTTACTTTGTCATGATGTCCGAATTGATAATTGTCAAATTCGGAAAAATCCTTACTGAAACTTTCTTCTTTACTCATCAAAAACCAACAGATAAATCAGACGAATCTTTTTTTGATGAAAAATTCTTATATCCTGTTTTTTCTAACTCCTTTGCTAATTCTGGACCAGAGGTTTTTAATATTTTTCCACCACTCAAAACACTAACTCTATCTGGACAAATGTAATCAAGAATTCTTTGATAATGTGTAATTATCAGAATAGACATTCCTTTGTCTTTTAAACGATTAACTCCCTTTGCAACAATTTTGATTGCATCAATATCCAAACCTGAATCAGTCTCGTCAAGAATAGCCATTGTTGGCTCCAATAAAAGCATTTGTAAAACCTCTGCTCTCTTTTTTTCTCCCCCAGAGAAACCATCATTCAGATACCTGTTAGCAAAAGATTCATCAATTCCCAAATACCTCATTTCTTTTAAAACTTTTCTATGAAATTCAAAAACATCTTTTGTTTCCTCTTTGCCCTTTACAGCAGAAACAGCACTTCTTAGAAAACTCTCCATTTGAAGACCCGGAATCTCCATTGGGTATTGAAATGCTAAAAACAATCCTTTTTGAGCTTTTTCATGAGGCTCAACATCAACAATGTCTTCTCCGTCAAAAAGAACACTTCCAGAATTTATCTCGTAAAGAGGATGCCCCATTAAAGAATATGCCAAAGTACTCTTTCCTGAACCGTTTGGACCCATGATTGCATGAACCTCTCCTTTCTTAACCTGGATATCAACACCCTTTAAAACTTCTTTGTCTCCAACAGACACTCTGAGCTTCTCTATATTCAACATATTTTCATTCTCCATAAAGCAACAAATATAATTCTATAAAAATAATGAAGAAAGTGTTGTTCGTTTGCCTTGGAAACATATGTAGATCGCCCCTTGGCGAAGGTATTTTCAATTCCATCGTCAAGAATAAGGGCCTTGATGATTGCTTTATTTCAAAATCTTGTGGAACAGGAAGCTGGCATGCTGGGGAAATGGCAGATCCCAGAATGAGAGAGGTGGCAAAAAAACACA
>CAZFBE010000001.1:15194-81361 GCA_964517115.1 uncultured bacterium | reverse complement strand
CCTGGATCGCTGAAGAAATCTACTCTGAAAACACAATTAAAACCCTTTTTTTTCCATCTAGGAATCCTTCTGACATCCCTATGTGTTACAAGCCCTATGGTTCTTACAAAATCAGATATGCTAGGAAAGCTTTCGATTTCTTTAGGGTTTTGTGCACCTAGGTCAACAATTATCAAATCCCATTTTTTTTCTTCTATCCTTTTTGCCACATCTTTTGGGTCAACATGTTCAACCTCATAGCCTGTCGCACTTAGAGATACTTTTATGTGTTTTCCAAGGAGCAGGTTTGGAATGCTCAAGAGAACATCTTCATTTATCTTCAAGACTTAACCTCTTCTTTGAAAATTGGTATCTTTTTCCACAGGGCTTTTAGTATTGCAAAACCTACCACCCCAAGAACAAGGAAGGTCCAAGCACTTGAATCACTGTAAGAAGTTTCAGAAATCAAAGAATCTGAAAAAAGGTTATTTTTTGCAATTATTACCGATATTGTGTTTACAAGGAAATGAATCATTACTGCGTACCATATTGTTCCTGTTCTGATTGTTAGCATTGCAAACAGTATTCCAAGGACGAATGTGAATACGAATCTAGCAGGGTGCATGTGCATTAATGCAAAAAGAAGAGAGCTGAAAAAGATTGCCTTTTTTGTCCCTAGTTTTTTGAATCCATGCAGTATAAAACCTCTAAAAACAAGCTCTTCGGTTATTCCTGGCATTACCCCAACAACAAAGATTAAGAAAGTTATTGAATTTTCATCTATCAATTTTGTAAAAATCTCTTCAAATTCAGGTGGAGATGGCCAAATTGACTCCCCAATATATCCAAAAGGCAAACCAAGAAGCCATGCCCCTACGCCAAAAAGCAAAAGATAAAAACCAAATTTAAACCTTTTTGGAAAGATGTAGTCTCTTTTAAGGCCAAGGGTTTTATTGATGAAATGAGGCAGAATGAGCATCGCTCCAATTTGCGCTAGGAATGTTGACATCAAAATGCTTTGTCCTTGAGACATATCTTTAAAAAAGTTATATTCACCAAAATAGCTTAACAGGAGAAAGATTATGAATATAAAAACAAAAGACATCATTGTTTCGGGGATTGATGCATACCGAGTTCCGTCTCTTCCCGTTTTCCACCATTGTTTCCAATTGATTCCTCCCATACCAAGTATTGTATTTTCAGATTTGAACTGATAGGCTGATGCATTCAGTAAACCGATTCCTATTCCCGTTGTCCATAAAACAGAAATCCAAGAAGCCATGTCTCCAGAGGATGTTAACCATGATTTCAAAGATACTCCTGCTCCAATTCCAGGAACCCAATTTACCCAATTTGATATATCGTCTCCAGTCAGGCTTACAAATGCAAAGATCATAAAGACCAAGATGAATGTATGCAAGTAGCTACTTGCTTCTTTTGTAGACCTTGAAGATGATGCTATAAAAATGAGTGCTCCACTGAAGAAGACAATCATCGGGATTGAACCAAGTACAGTTATAAGAAAGTGAGAAAAGAAATTCGCGCTTGCCCCTCCCATGAAATGAATAGATATCATCAGCAGTGCAATATTTAAAGCTATTGCAAAAAGTGTAAGCAACCCTATTACTAGAAATTTGCCAAAAACAATTTCTTTTGCTTTTATTGGCAGGGCAAGCAGGCTTTCTGCCGTTCCCCTTTCTTTTTCTCCAGTCATTGAGTCTATTGATGGGTGTGCAAGAAGGTTCATGACCATCAATAAGACAACAATTGGTAAAAATTGTGCTAATTCAATTCCAGAAACTTTTTCTTTTGGGGCAATATTAATTGCTGTTACCGATGGTGGATTTAAGATTTCTTCTGAAATTTGATTTTCCTCTAATGTTTTTTTTGCTTTTTCTAATTTCAACAATCTTAGATGTTGAACAAGTGCCTCTGCTGCCCTCTGTGACTTTCCGTCACTTCTTCCTCCGTCAAAATGAATAAAAAACTCGTTTTCGCTGAATTCAATATAGGCATCTGCTTCTTGTTTTGTTAAAGCTTCTCGAAAGTCCTTGCCGAAAGGCTCTATGCTCAAATTCTCGCTTTTGGTTTCGGAAAATTCACTTATAAGGCTTTCTTCAACAAGGATAAGATAGTTTTCTTCTGCCCTCTTTGTGACTGTTTGTGTTTCTTGTATCCCTGCTACAACCAGAAATAAGGGTATAAAGATTACCGGGAACACAACCATTGCAATTATTGTCCTGATGTCTCTTATCAGTTCAGTTCCATCTTTCAGGAATATGGCTCTTACCCTATTCCACCTCATGACTGAACTCCTGCAACCTTTAAAAAGGATTCAGAAAGAGTTTTTTCGGGCCATTTGTTTTTTTCCCAGCTCGCAATAGTTTTGCCATTTGACAAAACAATAACCAGATCTGCTATTTTTTCAGCAATCCAGACTTGGTGAGTTGATACGAGTAAGCCTTTGTTCTCTTTTTTTGCATTGTATAAATCTTCTATTATCTTTGTTGTTGCTACAAGGTCTAGAGTTGCTGTTGGTTCATCAAGTATTAAATACTCTGTATTTCTTGCAAGAGCTCTTGCAATTAAAACTCTTTGTCTGTTTCCTGTTGATAGTGTTTCCATTCGTTGTTCTGAATATTTTTCAACATTGAGCATTTCTAAGTAATTTTTAGTCTTCTTCAGAGCTTCTTCTTCTTTCAAACCCTCTGCCCTTAGGCAGAAGAGGATATGTTCTTTTGGGGTTAATCTTTTATAAACTCCAGCATCAGCATGAACATAAGCTACAGATTCTCGTAGTTTTAAAGAGTCAATTTCATGATTGTCTAACAGTATTTTTCCCGAATCAGGCTTCAAAAGACCTATCAAGGTTCTTATTGTTGTTGTTTTTCCAGCGCCATTGGCTCCTAGGAGAGCAACTATCTGACCTTTCTTTATCTCTAGAGACACATTGTCACAGGCTTGAGTTCCTTCAATGTTTTTCCGAATATTTTTTAAAGATATGCTCACATTTTTTCCGGTATAGATATTCCAAAAACCTTTAAAGACTCTTCTAAGGTCTCTAATGTGCAGTAAGTTAAATTTAATCTGAAATTTTCTGTTTTTTTGTTTTCGTTGATAATTGGGCTTGAATGATAAAAATTAGAAAAGGATTTTGCAAGCCTGTGAAGAGCTTCTAGCAGAGGGGTTGGGCTGATATTTTCAAATGATCTTTTTAATTCATTCTGTATTGTGAAGAGTTGAAAAAGAAGTGCTTTCTCCTCTTTGTTCATATTCGTTCGACTATATTGAAGATTGGGTTTTTTATTACTTTTTTCCAAAACTCTTTTACATCTAACAGCAGCATACTGAAGATAAGATCCTGTTTTTCCTTCATTCGACAATACTTCATCCCATTTGAATGATATTTTCTTATTGAAGTCTCTCGAGAACATTAAGTGCTTAAGTGCGCCTATCACTATTTTGTCCAAATCTTTAGATGAAATCTTGTCGCTAGATTTTGATTTTACAAAGTTTTTTGCCTGATTCCATAGTTCGGAAAATGCTACAATATTTCCAGACCTACTCGACATCTTTCCTTCTGGGAGATCTACCATTTCATATCCAATATGTGTTAATTTTGAACTATCTCCATTCTTTTCTAAGATTTTAAACACCTGCTTGAAATAAAACCCTTGCGGAGCTCCAACAACGTAAAAAGACTTGTCCGTTTCATATTGATTTTTTTTCAATTGGGCAAGAGCAAGGTCTTTTGCGGAATAGAGGGGAAGCCCATCCGATCTCAACAAAGGCAAAACATCAAGACTCGGCTCATTGTAGGGTTCTTTTTTAAAATCAACAAAAACTGAACCTTTTTCTTCTTTTGCTAGACCTTTTTTCACAAGTTCTTTTGAGATCCTTACAGCCTCTTCTTCTAATTCTGATTCATAGTAGATTTTTTCAAATTCAATTTCAAGAAGTTTGTAAATTTCGTCAAAAGCCTCTAGACACCATTCTTTTGTTTTTTTCCAATCTTTAACCAAAATTTCATTTTTTTCTTTCCACCTTTGAGCAATTTCATTTTGTGAATTAATGTCTTTTTCCCAGGATTCTGCACTTGAAGCAAGTTCCTTTAAATCCCTTCCTTTGAATCCTCCTTGTTTAAAATGTTGAAAAATTTTATTTATTAAGAATTTATTTTTTTTAAGTTTCTTGAAGTTGTCTTTTATTTCAAATTCTCCAAGTTTGTTAATTTTTTCTTTGTTTTCCCAGATGTTTTTAAGAAATTTTTCTTTTGATTCAGATTCTTTTTGCGCCCATTCAGAATAAAAGCCACCAAGCCAGCTTGAGAGATCTCCCTTCTCTGGGGATTCAGGCTTGCCTCTTTTTTCCCAACCTAAAAGCGCCTTCAGGACGTGTGTTCCTATGTCTCCAATGTAATTTGCTGAAACTACATCAACTCCAAAAATTCTTGATATCTTAACTATAAAGTCCCCAGTTACAACATTCCTAAAATGCCCTATATGAAAAGCTTTGTGCGTGTTTGGTTGAGAGTATTCAACCATCCATTTTTCTGAAGAAGTCTTGTTTGAAAGTATGTTTTTTTCATTTTTATAAAAATCAAACAATGCTTCAGCAACATCTTCATAATTCAGGTTGATTTGAAGTGCTTTATTGTTGTCTTCGATATTTTTGACAAAAGGATAAGGTTTTAATTTTTTTAATAGAGAATCTTCAGATCCTCCCCATTTGATTGAATTTGTACAAATGAAACTAAGTTTTTTATCATCCCTTCTCAAAGAAGGGTCATGACTTTCTGCAGGTTTTAGGTCTAGTAGAACGTTTTCTATATTTTTTAAAAAAAGATTCCATGGATGGTTATTCATAGCTACCAACAATCATCATAAGAAATTTTTTTAGATTTATCCCTTCGGCCTTTGCGCTTAACGGCAAAAGGCTTAGTTTTGTCATTCCTGGAATTGTATTTGTTTCTAAATACCAAATTCTTTCATCGTCAACAATGAAGTCAGATCTTGAAAAAGACCTGCATCCAAGTGAATCATGGGCGATTAATGCATATTTTTTTAAGTTTCTAATTATTGTTTTGTTTATGTTTTTAGGTTTTTCAATATATTCTGTTTCCCCAGAGGTGTATTTCGATTTGTAATTGTAGAAATTTGAATTCTTGGGTACAACTTCTACAGCCCCTAATGTAATTTGAATCCCTTTCTCTTCAACAATACCCACTGTTAATTCTCTTCCAGAGACATAAGGCTCTACAAAGCATTCTTCTTTTAGCTCTAAGGTTTTCCACTTTTGCTGTGTGTCAACCAGGTGAGTGTCAATACTTGAACCTTCATTTATCGGCTTCACGATTAGCCTATTTCCAAAGTTTTTGAAATGAGGCATTTTTTCAGCTGAGTATATTTCATGAGGGAGAACTGGTATTTTTTTTTCTGCAAGGAGTTTTTTTGTTTTTATTTTGTCTAAGGATAGAGAACTTGCTTTTGGTCCAGATCCAACATATCTTATTTCATGAAGGTCTAAGAAGGCTTGAACTGACCCATCTTCCCCCCCGCCCTTTCCATGTAGGCATGGGAAAACAAGTGTATTTTTTTCAACTTCTTCCAAGAGTTCAACAAGGCTGCTTCCATCTTTTATATCCTTTTTTTCTGTATTTGCATGAAAGGTCTTTAGGGTGTTGTAGATTTGTTCCATGGAATTTAGGCTAACTTCTCTTTCTTTTGACCAGCCCCCACCTAAAACAATAATTTTCTTCATGAAAAAATTACTGAAGGCTTCTCTTTCCAAAGCTCGGAATTCGTCAAAATCAAGGGTCGGCTTCCAACAACTACGGTATGTTCATAGTGTGCTGTAAGAGAATGATCTTTTGTGGCTATTGTCCATCCATCTGGTTTTGTGTACGTTTCTGTCTCTCCTTGTGATGCCATTATCTCAATTGCTATACATTGATTTTCTACCAATGTTTCCCCGGTGTTTCTTGTGCCAAAATTGGGTATTAATGGATCTCCATGGAGGATTGTGCCTATACCATGGCCAAAAAGTTCTTTGCTAGGAGTGTATCCACCCTTAAAAAGAACTTCCTGTGTTGCAAAGCCTATATCCCCTGTTTTGTTTTTTGGAACTGCTTGATCAATGGACTGATAGAGGGATTCCCACACACAGTCTAAAAAAATCATGTCTTTTTTTGAAATCCTTCCTACAGGATACGTATATGCAGAATCAGAATACATTCCATTGACTATAACGCCAAAATCAACTGTAACTGTATCTCCCTCCATCAAAACCCTCTCTGTAGGGAAGCCATGAACAAATTCCTCGTTGACGCTTATGCATGTTGCAAAAGGATAGCCGTTATATCCCTGGAATGCAGGTTTTGAATTTCTTTCTTTAATTTCTGCAAGAACCATGTTTTCAATTTCTAAGGTTCTTGTTCCGGGTTTAATAAAACTTTTCAGCCTGTCCAGAACCTCCCCTGTTATTGCAGCGCTTTTCGCAGAATGTTTAAGGGAGGTTTTGTCCAGTATTTGAATATTTCCTTTTTTGATCATTTTAAATATCGCTAAATTTTAATAATTTAATTGATTTTTCTTCACTAAAAAATGTTTTTATTTTTTTGTTCACCAGTGTTGAAAGCTCTATTTCCCTTTGCCATGAATAATAAAGATTTTCAATAGTGTTTTTTCCCATTGAGCCAGGATGACATGAAATATCTGTTGCTCCTTCTTTTAGATTCTTTAATATTTTTAAAAAACCTGGAACAGTTATTCCAGGCTCTTCATAAAAGTCTTCAATAAAATGATCTGCAGTTCTTACATTTTCTTTTTTAGCAATTTCTCGTTGCCATTTTGACGTTACCCTCATTGAGAGATTTTCTTCTTTTGCAATGATTAAAATAATATTAAAAATTTTTGGATTGTTTTGTAGGTAGTCAGAGCAACTTATCCATTTTGGGTTAAAGGATTTTTTTGATTTTTCTAACTGGGCATAAAGTTCTTTGTTAATTTCCTTTATTTTTGAGTTAAGAAAAATTTCACGACCAGTTTTTAAAAAGACACCCTCTTCTCCCAAAAGGGAATCTATTCCATTTTTTGAGACTGGATTTCCCTTTGTTAAATTTAATTGGATTCCAAGATCAACATCTAATTTTTTTAACCTGCCAAGGAGCTTAGGTTTTTTATTGGAGTTTACTATTCCCACATTTTTCAATACCCCTTCCTTGCATGCTCTGACTATGCCTTTGTCTATTGAATCAAATAGACCAAAATCATTAGCCCCTATTATTAGATTTTTATTCATTCAGGGTTTTTTCATGCTTTTTCCACCAATGTTCGGGGAATTCCCACATTATTCCTGATTGTGAAAATTGAATTACTTTTTCTTTTGGATAGAAATATATGTCAAGTTCGATGCCCTCTTCTTCCCAGTTGATATTGATAGATTTTTTTTCCGTTAGTTTTGTTATGTCTGCTGGCTTTGTTTCTTTCGGCCAGGGTTCATTAAAAATCTCAACCCATGGGTTGTTGGCATTTTGATTTTCACTTACTAGAATTTTTAAGTTATTTGGATCTGTTATTTCGTACTCTTCCCAAGATTCAATTTCAAGGAATTTTTTCCTGTAAATAGATATGCTGGAACCTATTATTGATTCTGGATTCCAGTTTTCTTCCATATAGAAACCTCCAAAAGAGTCTCCCCACGCAGCCCAGTAGTTTTCATAGGGGTTTATCATTATTTCTAAAGGAATCTTTTCTTCATATTTTTCTATAGATATTTTTACTGAAGGGTCGTTCAAAAAATCTTTGTGATTTAATTTCTTCCCTTCTGTTGTTAGTATTCTTTGGATTAAGTTTTTTACAGCGGTAGAGGAAACAGGCAAATCTTTACCGAGTTCACGCCACTCTCTGCCCTGTGTTCTTCTCAGGTCCCAAAGAACAATTTTTTCTAGCGTATCAACATCTGAAATTTTAAAATCTTTTGTATTCACATGAACTGAAATACTTTTAATTTCTTGAGGCTTTATTTTTGTTAACCTTTTGTCAACCCACTCTTCTTTTTCGCCCTTTATTGATTCGTAAAAGCTTAGGGGTATTAAATGAACGGCGTTTTCTCCATCGAATTTCAAATAGGATCTTTTTGAATCTTTGCTAATGCCAACAAAAAAAATTGATTCTTTAAAGTCACCTCTTGAGGTTATCTTGAATTCGTTTTTTCCAAATCCATATTCTTCTTGATTTTCAATGGCATCAAATGAGTCCAAGGGTTTTAAGTTCTTTAGGGCTTTTAAAAGGGTGTTTAGTCTTGTTTTTTCAACATTGTATCCGTTTGGGAAATTTAAAACCCACTTTTCTCCAAAATTGACAAAATGAACCTCTTCGTCATTTGATCTTTTTTCAATTATTAGTTCATTTGGAGGAGTCTCATTTACCCATTTGAAGCTGTTTATTTCGGGACTTAAGAAGGTTTTTGCAAGCACTCCGAGCGTTACAAGTGTTAGCAAGATTAAAAATATTTTATTTTTCATTTTCTTTTTCTTTTAACCTGAGTCACTATAGCTTGAGACAAGACTGCAAGGATTAATCCTAAATATAACATTATTATTTTAAAAATCTCTTTATCATTTATCGAAATTGGATTCAAACCCCTACTCTTCCTTGGTATGTTTATTATTTTTTCTCTATCTGAAAGCCAGTTAAACAAATTTAAAACAAGTTGATTGCTCGCAGGAAGCATTTGTTGTGTTTGATTGTTTGTTATATCAAAATCAGAAACAATGATTCTTTTTTGCCTTGTTTCTATGTTTTCTTGAGCTAGAGACATCAAAAATGGCCCAGAGGTTTCTGATGTGTCCTTTTTATTGTTTCCACTTGATTCCAGCCATGTTTGTATTCCACTGTAGATTAAATCTGAGTTGATCCAAGTTGACTTTTCGTCATTTATTGCTTTTGCTGTTGGAAAGAGAATGAATTCATCAATGCCTACCACTGCTTGATGGGATGTAAGGCTGTTTGGAGATGCCAAAACTATCAAAGGATCCCAATCTTCTCCATAAGAATCATAGATATATTTTTGACTAAATATTATCCCTTCAGATTCCAGCCATTTTGAAAGTAGGTTTTCTCCAAAGTCTTCAAACATAATTAAAACATTTTTAAAATTAGAAACTTTTTCTATTTCTTCATTGATGAAGTTTCCTGTCCCTCCAATGATTGCTAATATTTCACAGCCTTTTGTTTCTTGTTCATATAGTTCAATTGTTCTGATTTCATAAGCTCTGTTTAATAGCGAATTTTTAACCGTTGTCATTCCATCTTCGCCGTAGAGGCCTTTTTCTCCATGCCCCTCTACAAAGCATATTGTTTTTATATCCTTGTAGAAGCTATAAAAAGCATTTATCAAGCCCTCTTCATCGTTTGTGTCGAGGATAATTCTTTTTTCGCCTTGAAGTAGGTATATTTGGTTTTTTCTTGCATTAAATTTTGAAGCTATAGAAGGCTCTCTATCAGGGTTTACGAATTTATAGTCGATAAGATTGTTTGTTTTTTTCACTTTTTCAAATATGTTTTCTAACTTTGGTTTTTTTTCATCAGAGTCCTCTAGAAAAGCAAATATTTCAACCTCTTCATCAATGCTTTTAGCCATCTCTATTGTTTCTTGGGAGATGGACCTCATGTTGTTTTTTGTCATATCTAAAGATATTGAATATATTTTTGATATTGTGAATATTCCCCCAAATAAGAAAAGAGTCAGGATTATTGATGGAAGATGATGGATAATCTTTGTTTTTTCTTTTGGTGAATTGTTTTTTATGATTAAGCCAAAAATTAATATTGAAAAGGAAGCAAAGAATTCAGCATCCGTAAAATTCTTTCCTTTAAGAAGGTAAGTCAAGGAGGATATTGATCCAATCATTATAAAAATCGAGGCAGTATTGGCTTTTCGGTTCACTTCCACCCTCTTATCTCCATGCTTTTCTTTGTCATGATGAACCAGAATATTCCAAAAAGAATGAAGAAGACAACATCTTCAGTGTTTATAAAACCTTCAGAGAATCTGCTTAATTTTTCTTGAAAGCCCAATTCTGAAAATCCTTTAAGAATTAAAGAATCTGAGATGTTTGTATTGTTTAAAGAGCTGATAAACCAAAATGAAAGAAACACAGGGAACGAAACAACAAAAGCTGTTGTCAAGTTTTCTGTCACTGAGGAGATGAATATGCCAATTCCTGAAAGAGCAAAAGAAAGAAGGAGCAATCCTAAAAGACCGCTTAGATAGTGCCCATAGTCGATTACTCCAAACTTGCTTAGCCAAACAATTCCAATCGTGGGTAGAAAAAGTATTGAAAAAATCAACAATGTGGATGTTATTAATTTGCCTAGGATTATCTTTGAAGAGCTTATCGGTTGTGAGAGTAGGAATTCCAATGTGTTTTCTTTTCTCTCTAGGCATATTGTTGATATCGTTATGAATGGAGAAAACAAGATTCCAAGAAAGCAACAGTCTAGAAGAAGAACAGTCATTGGGCCATCATTCCAGTCTCCCGGTGTTGAAAATGGGTTCGAGTAGCTTATCAAGTTCAATGTTAAAAAATAACCCTGGACAAGCAGCAATCCTGCAACTGCAATCCAGATGCTTATGCCTTTGTTGTAACCATTAAGCTCTTTTTGAATTATTTTTTTAACTATTTGCATTTTCTTTTTTTGACTTTATGGTTTCTAGGTAAATTTTTCTGAGGTTTCTTTTTTCGATTTTTGAATCAAACTTTATTGTTCCTTCATGAAGTATCAAGGCTCTTGAGCATAACTGTTCGATTATTTCAAGCCTATGACTCGAAATAACAAAAGAAGTTCCCATTTTTGATATTTTTTTAATTGCCTTTTCAAAATTTACAATTTGTTCAGGGTCTAGCCCCGTTGTAGGTTCATCTAAGAAAATAACTTCTGGATTTCCAACCAAAGAAAGCCCAAACCCAACTCTTTGCCTAAATCCTCTTGAAAGAAACTTGTTTAACCTGTCTTTTACTTCTTCAATCTGGGTCAGCTTTATTATCCTTTCTGTTTCTTCTTTTGGGTTTTGGACCATATGCAGATTTGTTGCTAAAGATATTTGCTCAAATGGGGTCATGTTTGAGTAAAGAGGGATTTTTTCAGGAAGATAGCCGATATTCTTCTTTATGGTATGGTCATACTCAGAGTATTTTTTTTGTTTAAAAAAGATACTTCCACTATCTTGAGGAAGCAGTCCCGAAAGTATTCTCAATGTCGTTGTTTTCCCCGCTCCATTTGGCCCTAGAAAACCAATAATACTTCCTTTTGAAACGCTGAAGTTTAAACCTTTTAATACTGTTTTTCCTGAAAAACTTTTATTTAAATTTTCTACACGCAACAACACAACACCCCTATCTTAAAACTATTAGATATATTACTGATTAGAAATTAGAATATTCTCATTGATGATTACCGTTCCAAAAATTAAGAACTTTCCAAAAGGTGAAAAGATTATTGCAGTCACTGCTTACGACAGGCCTTCTGCTATTTCCGCACAAGATGCAAAAGTAGACGTTGTTCTTGTTGGAGATTCTCTTTCAAATGTTGTTTTGGGTAACAAAAATACTACATCCATAGGGATAAAGGAAATAAGTTACCACCTTGAGGCTGTTTCTAAATTTATAGATAAAAGTTTACTTGTTGCAGATTTGCCTTTTGGGTCTTCTCAAGCTGGCTTGCAGGTAGCTTCTCAACATTCATGTGAATTGGTTAGGAAGGGAGCCAATGCAGTGAAGATTGAAGGAGGTAAGGAGGTTTGTAGTTTGGTAGAGCATCTTACAGGTCATGGAATTCCTGTTATGTCCCATATCGGGCTTACCCCACAGAAGGTAGAGCAATTTGGAGGATACAAGGTCCAAGGAAAAAACTTGGAGAATTCTCAAAAAATATATGAAGAAGCAAAGCTTTTAGAGTCTGCTGGAGCATTTTCGATAGTTCTTGAATGCATTCCTTTCCAGTTGGCAAAAAAAATAACAGAAGATTTGTATGTTCCAACCATTGGGATAGGAAGTGGTTCATTTTGTCGTGGGCAGATTTTAGTTTTTCATGATCTCATTGGTTGGCAAAATGAAAATTTTAAATTTCTGAAAAATCCTTTTGGTAATGTTTCTAAAAATATACATGATGCGATAAACTCTTTTTCAGATTCGGTAAAATCTGGAACATATCCAGCCTTGAATGAGTCTTGGTCTCTGGATGAAGACGTTATTGAAAAAATAAAAAAATTTAAATAATGAAGAAAAGAGTTCTGGTTCCCACAATGGGTGCACTTCATCAGGGTCATGGTGCTCTGATAAAAAAAGCTGCAGCTCTTGGGGATCCAATTGTTTCAATATTTGTAAACCCAACACAATTTGGCCCAACGGAAGATTTTGAAAAATACCCAAGAAGTGCTCAGAGGGATTTGGAGTATGCTTTAAAGTGTGGTGCGAAAGAGGTCCTATTTCCAAAAGCAAGTGAAATTTATCCAAATGGGCCTATTGCAACAGAGGATTCTGGATTTCTTGGATCCATACTTGAAGGGGCCCATAGGCCAGGGTTTTTTAACGGGGTTGTTACTGTCGTAAAAAAGTTATTTGAAACAATTGCTTCAGACATTGCTGTTTTTGGCGAGAAAGATTGGCAGCAGCTTATCCTAATTAAGGATTTGTCGAAAAGAATTAATGGGCCTTCTATAGTGAGCGTAAGGACTGTGAGGGATGAAAACGGCCTAGCCCTCTCTTCTAGGAATGCATATCTTTCCGATGAGGATTATGAAAAATCACTTTATGTATCAAAAGCACTAGAAAAAGTCGAATCTTTTTGGAAGGATGGTTTAAGGGATAAGAAAGAGCTGGAAACCGCTGGTATTGACTTTTTATCAAAAAAAGTTAGTAAAATTGACTATTTAGAAGTGAGGCCGAAAAAATTACTACCGGAATTAAAAATTTTGAATCAGGAATCTAGGGTTTTGACAGCAGTTTGGGTCAAAGGAACAAGGCTTATAGATAACAAGGGTTTGTTTTTATGAGGGAGATGCTTAATTGCAAGATTCATGGGGGAACTGTTACAGCTTCTGATATTGACTATGAAGGTTCTTGCGGATTGGGTCCAGATTTGTTAAAAGCATCGGGACTTTTGCCTTTTGAAAAAATTTCAGTTCTTAATGTTTCTAATGGAAATAGAGTTGAAACTTATGTGATCAAAGAGTCAAAGAATAGAGAAATTACCCTCAATGGAGCTGCTGCTCATTTTTTCAAGGAAGGAGACAAGGTAATAATTCTTAATTGGAAAATTTGCGGTGAAAGTTGCATAAAAGGACATAAGGCAAAAGTGATCATTCTTGATGATGACAATTTGATAAAAAAGGAAATGGTAAAGGTGGTGGGAGATGAATAAGTTCTATGATTTTGGAAAGAAGGTTTTGCTAGATGAGGCAAAAGCACTTGTTGCTGCTTCTGAAAATTTTGATAAAAATTTTGATAGTGCAGTAAATTTAATCAGGAAGTGTTCTGGGAACTGTGTTGTTTCTGGAATAGGTAAATCAGGCCTTGTTGGCAGAAAGATATCTTCAACTCTTGCAAGCCTAGGAACTCCGAGTGTTTTTTTACATTCAGGAGAAGCCTTACATGGAGATTTAGGTTTAATTTCAAACAAAGATACAGCTTTATTGATTTCTAACTCAGGAAATACAACTGAGGTTTTAGGCCTTATTCCTTCTTTAAAAATGAAGAAAATTCCAATTGTTGCACTCACTGCGAATTTAGACTCAGTGCTTGCAAAAGAGGCAGACGCAGTTCTTAATTCTTTTGTTGAACGTGAGGCAGATGAGCATAATCTTGCTCCAACTTCCTCAACAACTGTAATGATGGCAATAGGAGATGCTTTGGCAGTTTCTTTAGCTAAAGAAAAAGACTTTACTCCTTCTGATTTTGCTATGTATCATCCTGGGGGATCTCTTGGAAACTCCTTATCTAAAGTTTCCCAATGGATGACAAAGGACAATATCCCTAAAGTCAGTCCACAAGATTCATTGAGGTCGTGTGTTATAAAGATGTCAAGTGGAAGGCTTGGTGCTGTTATCCTTGTTGAAAAAAGTCAAATTAAAGGCATTTTTACAGATGGGGACCTAAGAAGGCTTTTTGAAAAAAGAGAGTCTTTTGATACTCTTTTGGATGAAAAGATAGTCAATGTTGCTAACAAGAATCCAAAAACCTTAAATCAAGATGATTTAGCAAGTTTTGCTATAGGCAAGATGGAGACTAATGCGATTACTGTAATGCCGGTTGTTAATAATAAAAATAATCTAGTCGGAATAATTCATTTACACAGTCTTGTTCAGGCTGGAACTGGAGTGGTTAATGAAAAATAAATTAAAAGTTGTAGGAAAAGAATCGTGGAAGACGATGGCTTCTGAGGTTAGAGATAGTTTGTCAAAAAGCATCTTGGTTGATGGATATCATCTCGTTTTAGATTTAGAGAAAAGCAAGGGTTCTGTTCTTGTTGATGCATCAGATGGGAAAGAGTACATTGATCTTTTTAGCATGTTTGCTAGCCAGCCAATAGGAATAAACCATAAAGAGTTGCTAGAACAGGATTTTCTATTGAAGTTGGGACTTGTAGCTTCTCATAAGCCTGTTAATTCAGATGTCTACACACAGCCATACGCTGATTTTGTTGATGTAATGTCAAGAATAGTAACGCAAGATTACCCACATCTCTTCTTCATAGAGGGAGGATCCTTGGCAGTAGAAAATGCTCTAAAGGTTGCTTTTGACTGGAAGATGAGAAAAAACTTAGAAGTTGAGATTGATGTTGATGAAAATATTCTTTCAATTGCTCACTTGGAAAAGGCCTTTCATGGCAGGTCTGGTTATACATTAAGCTTAACAAATACTGCGGACCCTAAGAAAACAATGTATTTTCCTAAGTTTAACTGGCCGAGATTGCCCTCACCTTACAGAAGTTTTCCTGAGACTGAAGAGTCTGCTTCGTCTCTTAAGGAACAGGAGGATGATTTTTTATCCAAACTAAAAGTTTTCGAACAAGAAAAACCAAACCAAATGGCTGCGGTTTTAATGGAGACTATACAAGGTGAAGGTGGGGATAATCATTTCAGGAATGAATTTTTACAAAAAGTAAGAGATTGGTGTGACGATAATGATGTTTTGTTGATATTCGATGAAGTTCAATGCGGAATGGGCATAACTGGAAATTGGTGGGCCTGGGAAAAAACAGATATAAAACCGGATATTTTTTGCTTTGGAAAAAAGTCTCAGGTTTGTGGAATAGCGGCTAGTAATCGTATAGATGATGTTGATAATTGTTTCAAGGTAAGCAGTAGGATTAATTCAACCTGGGGAGGAAACTTGGTTGATATGGTCAGGGTTACAAAGTATATTGAAATAATCGAAAGGGAAAATCTTCTTGAAAATTGCAGAAGTGTCGGAGATTTCCTAATTGAAGAACTAAAAAAAATATCTGATGATTTTGATGGATTAGTAACAAATGTTCGAGGTTCTGGATTAATGTGCGCTTTCGATTTGCCAGATGGGGAAACAAGAGATAAGGTAAGGGGCCATCTTGTTGAAGAAGGTGTTTTAATCTTAGGTTGTGGAGACAAGTCTTTAAGGTTTAGGCCAGTTTTAGATATATCTAAGGATGTTCTTTCTAAAGCTCTAACCTTGATTAGAAAAGCCTTGAAAAAAGTGTGATTTTTCGTATTTTCTTACTTTCTTATATAGTTTTTTCTTTTAATTCTTGTTTGGATTTTTCCTTCCCGGTTCATCCTGAAAAATCAAAAAATATAAATTTTTCAGAACTGAAGAAAGAATGCAATCTTGTTAAATTCAATTATTCTGATGAATCTTTTTTGCCTGAATTCATAGACTGTATTTTTTCTGCTTATGGTTACAGGGGGGAGCATTCCGATGAAATTACTTTTTTTCTTGATGAGAATGTCGGATTGCAAGGAACCCCTTCTTTGATAAAAGCTGATTATGGAAAAAGGTTAAATTTCTACAGAGAACTAAAAACAAAGGAGAAAATTGTAATTATTGATGACAGTTTTGAAATTTATCATTTTTCATCTGTCGAAGATTTAAATTTTGCAAATTCTCAATTAATGAAATGGGAGAGCTTGAACAGAATCTTCATCCCCCTAAAGGTTTTTGATGAGCAAAAAAGGATTTTGCTAATTGGAAGAAATAAAGATCCGGCGCATATATCTAAAAACATTAAAGACTTAATCGAAGATTAGCTCAGAAATTTTTTTTGAATTTTCCAACCCTACCCTGGGTGGTTTTTTTTCTGAATCCAAGTTTTTCATAGCTTTCAAAAGAAGTGAAGTGTCACTGTCCTCATCAATGATTTTTGAAGGGTGGTTTCTTGAGTGCTCTTTCGCATTTTCCAATTGGTGATCATCTACTCCTTTTAGTGGAATAATTATTGATTTCTTGCCCAGTGCTTTAATTTCAGCAAGTGTGCATGCTCCAGCTCTTGAAAAAACAAGATCAGAAGCACTTATCCATGTGTCTAATTTTTCAGTATATTCTTTAACTATATGCAATATTTTTTGATCTTCAAGAGATTTTTTTATTTTTTTTGAACCTTGTCCACATTGCCAAAATATGAAGAGGTTTGAAAATTCTTTTTTCATTTCCTCTAAAGATTTCAATATTAGTTTATTTAATTTTTCTGAACCTTGGCTTCCCCCGGTGATGGTTACAGTAAAAAAATTACTATTTAAATCAAGCTTTTCCCTGGATTCTTCTTTTGTTATTTTCTTGTATTTTCTATAAACAGGAATACCTAGAGGTATTGATTTTTTTCCAAAATAACTCTTTAGGTTTTTTTGACATATTACTTTTTCTGAAAACTTGTAAAGAATCTTGTTTGCCCAACCAGGTTTTGCGTTGGGTTCTATTAGTATGATTTTTTTATTCATTATTTTTGAAGAAATCACTCCTGGAAAACTTGCATATCCTCCAGTTCCTATAACTAAATCAGGTTGAAATTTTTTAATTATTTTTAATGCTTTGAAGATTGCTTTTAAGTGTAGTGCCATGCTTTGAAGATTTCTGCCTGAAATTAAATTTTGATCGAAATGATTTATGTTTTTTTTGTTCAAAATTTTTAAATCTATTCTGTTTGTTCCAAGCCATGCCAAGTCATGCTCTACATTTTCAAGCAGTGCAAGTGCTGGTGTAACATGCCCTATTGTCCCCCCTCCGCAAACAAGTACTTTAATTTTCATATTTTAAAATTTCATTTTCCCATATATAAAGCATTGCGCAACCACATATTGAGATTTTTATCCAGTTGAAGATTTCTGCTTCAAGACCTTCAAACGTTACAAATGATATCAATATGAAAATTAGAAAATTTCTTGTCCTGGCTGAAGGGTTGAGTATTTTTCCTGAGTTCAATTTAAATTTTTTCAAAAGAAAAGCAACACCTACGATGATTGAGAATATTGAGGAAAAGGGGACAGCAATCAGTTTATTTTGGAAATCTCCATAGTAAGAAAAAAACAGAACAAAAAGGCAGGTTAAGAATTGTATAAATTTTATCTTTACAAGCTCTTTGTGTTCATTTATCGCATAATAGGCTTTTGTAAGGATTGATTCAAATATCACGAAAGGCAAAGACAAAGATAATATTTTTAAAAGGTTGGAAACTTGAGCTGTGTCTGAAGCTGTGAACTCTCCACGTTGAAAAAGCTGTTTAGTGAAAAAACTTGCTTCAAAAAAGAAATATATTGTCAGAGGCAGCGCTATAAGGAATCCCATTTTCAAAGCTTTCTCTAACTCTCTGGAGAATTTTGGACTTTTTGAGTTTGAAATTTTTGAAAGCTCTGGAAGTGATGCCTGCGCAATGCAAACTCCAATTAGGGAATTTGGGACCTGTATTAATCTTGTTGAAAAATAAAGCCAAGCGACAGATCCGCTCATTAGTGATGTTGCATAATATCTTGTGCTGATAAATGTGAGACTTTGGAAGATACCGATACTTGCTCCTTTTGGATATTTTTTTTCAAATGCTTCTTGGTACTTGTTTGCCCAATTGATTTTTGGCCATCTGTTTCCAAGATGGAAAGCGTAGAGTTGAAAAATTACCCCAAGCCATGCTCCCCATCCTGCCCCTGCAGTTAAGGTCTCAACTGGGCTCTTTTCCATCAAATAGATAAATCCAATTATTGAAATGTTGAGGATTATGGGGGTTAGAGATGCTGCCAGCATTCTTCCCTGGCTTCTCAGCACAGAGCTTGCCCATATGCTTATTATCCCACCAGCTAAATAACCTGAAAGGCCTCTCATCAAACTGGATAAAACTTCAACATCTGTAGATTTGTATGCTGTTAAGAGGGTTGCAATATTTTTAGAAAAAAGTGAAACTAAAATTAAAGAAGGTATCGAATAGGCTACCAGCTTTACTAAAAGAGAGCCACTTGCAATTTCATGTTTGTCCTTTTGATTTGAAATTTTTGAAAGCATAGGGATTGATATTGATTCAAGAGGTATGTCAATCAAGGCTGTTTTTAAAGAAGAGAGAAACCCAAACCCCAAACCCCAGGCATCCATAATCAAGCCACTGCCAAAGTTAGAGGCAAAAAGATTATCTCTTATGTATCCGGTTAGTTTGCTTGAAAAAATTCCTAAAAAATTTTTAAAGGTTCTTGTTTCTAGTTTTTTTTGCAAACTACTCTCTTCTCAAGGCTACGATTGGATCTAGTTTCGATGCTTGATTTGCTGGGATTAACCCAAAGATTAAACCTATCAACATTGAAACTGATGCTGATATGAAAAAAACAGTCATGTTGAATTGAGGTTCCCCTGGGAAATTTGGAATTCTTGCTATCCCATTAATTCCAAGGTAACCAAGAAGCATTCCCAATAGCCCACCCATCAAAGCAAGAGATATTGACTCAATAAGGAATTGGATTTGAATATCTCTATTTAGTGCTCCAAGAGCTTTCCTTAAGCCAATTTCACTAGTTCTTTCTGCAACTGTCACAAGCATAATGTTCATGATTCCGATTCCGCCAATTAGCAGAGATATGCTTCCTATGGCAAGAAGAAACATGTTGAAGCCTTCTATGAATCCACTAACTGTATTTACTATTTCACCTGAGTTGAAAATTCCAAAATCATTTCCTTCAGAAAATTTTATATTGTGTCTTTTCCTTAGAAGCTCAACGATTTCCTGTTCTGTAAGGGCGATATCTCCAAGCGATTTCGCTTCGACATTTATTGTTCCTACCCCTTTTCCTCCAGAGAAAAAAGATTTTGCTGTTGTTATCGGAATTAAAGCTATCTGATCAGCGCTTGAAAAACCTCCATCATCTCTGCCCCCACCCTCTTTTGCACTCAAAACACCAATAATTTCAAAAGAGACTCCCCCCAAGGTTATATTTTCTCCAATTGGCTCTTGTCCAGGTAGTAATTTTTCCCACAAAGCAGGACCGACTACAACAACTCTTTTTTTCCCTTCTATATCTAGAGGAGATAGAAATCTTCCTTTGTCTATTTCATAAGATCTAACTGAAGAGTAAGCTGGTGTTACGCCCCTTATGTCAGCATTAAGATTCCTATTTCCAACTCTTGCAATTTCTCGAGCACCAACTTCAGGTGCAGCAAAATTAACATGAGGAAGTTTTTCTATCTCTTCAGCATCTTCAATTGTTAAAGGCTGTACCCTTTTCCTTGTCTCAACAGAACTTTCATAATCTCTTCCAGGCCAGATTACTAGAAGATTTGTTCCAAGTCCAGCCATGCTTTCTTCAAAGTCCTTTTTAAAGCCTTCTCCTACTCCTGTGACTATTACGACAGAAGCAACACCAAACGTTATTCCAATGAGTGTTAAAAAGGACCTAAGGGGCTTTGAGAAGATTGCCCTTACTGCAAATTTTAAATTTTCAATGACCATTAGCTTATTTTTCCATCAAGTATTTCAATCGTTTTATCAGTTTTTTTTGCAATTTTGTGATCATGTGTAACAAGTATGACGGTTATGCCTCTTTGTTTTTGGTCTTCTAGAATTTTTAAAATTTCGTCACCTGTTTTACTGTCAAGATTTCCTGTAGGCTCGTCAGCAAGTATTATTTCTGGATTATTTACAAGAGATCTTGCTATTGCAACTCTCTGCATTTGCCCTCCAGAAAGTTCATTACTTTTGTGGTTTGCCCACCTTTCAAGACCTACTAGATCAAGATATTTCATTGCTTGTTTTTTCTTTTCTTTTTTGTTTTTTCTTGAGTAAGCAAGAGGAAGTGCAACATTTTCCCATGCTGTTGTTGCTTGGAGAAGATGAAAGCTTTGAAAAACAAAACCAATTTTTTGATTTCTTAAAATAGCTAACTTGTTGCTATTTAAATTGCTGATATTTTCTCCATCAAGAATGTAAGAGCCTGTAGTTGGTTTATCCAACAACCCAATGATATGCATTAAGGTACTTTTTCCAGAGCCGGAGGGCCCTATGATAGAAAGGCTTTCTCCTTTCTCTATTTTCAAATCTACATTTTTCAATGCTTTGAAAGCTATCTTGCCAGTTCTGTAAATCTTCGATATATCTTTTAGTTCAATTAAAGACATCGGTTTTTAGTCTTTGGAAGGTCCGCCTCTGCCTCGACCACTTCTTGAACCAATCAGCTTCATTTCAAGATCTGCTGGAGGCCTATTTACAACCTCGTCTCCAAGAGAGACCCCTGATGAAATTTCAACATTTTCATCACCAATTTTTCCAACGGTAACAAGAGTTCTTTTTGGGGTTCCTTTTTCATCTATCTTCCAAACAAATGTTTTTGAGTCTTCAAAGATTAAAGCTGTATCAGGAAGTCCAATAGTTTCGAATTCAGAAACAGTAAATCTCGCTTCCCCAGTCATTTTTGGAAGAAGTTTGTATTCCGAATTGTCAATCCTGACTTCTATTTGATAATTAATTATCCCCCCATAATCAATTCCCATTGGGTAAACTCTATACAATTTGCCTTTGAAAGTTGAATCTGGCTGGCTTTGAACTTGTATATTGCAATCCATTCCTTCTTCAACAGTGCTGACTTCAGTTTCATCAACCAGGCCCAGGAATTTCATAGTTTGCATATCTCCCACAATAAGCAAACTAGTTCCACCTCCCATTCCTCCTGTTGCAGAAGAGACTGCAGAGCCTTCTTCAACTAGTAGATTTAAAACTGTTCCATCTAGGGCGGAGTATATTGTTGCATTGCCAAGTTCTTCCTGAGCTTCGTTAACCCTCTCAAGGACTTCTTGTAGATTTGCTTCTTGTATCTTCAGGGTTAATTCCGACCTTTCAAATCTTTCTTCAGCCTGAAAAAGTTCTTCCTGGGTTCCGAAACCTTTTTGAACTAGCTCCCTCGTTCTTTCAAGATTTCTTCTTGATGACTCTAATTCAAGCTCTGAGGATTTTAAACTCGCCTCTGAAGAAGTCTTAGTTGCCAAGGCTTGATTGAGTTTTGATTTTAGTAATTTTTCGTCTAGTTTTATCAACTCTTGTCCCTTGTGTACTTTATCCCCTTTTTCAACTAGAACTTCTGAGACTATCCCAGAAGCCTCGCTTTTTACTTCAACTTCTATAAGGGGTTGAATTGAGCCATATGCAACAACAGTTCTTTTTATCGTTATGTTTTCAACTGTTGTTTTTTCTAGTTCATCAAGTTGGAAACTTTCTTTTTTCGCCCAAGGGCTAGAGCAGGATGGAAAAATTACAGCTAAAAAGAAAATAAATATATATTTTCTCATTTTCAAGGAACGATTATCTTTCTTTCGCCACCCTCTTTCATTCCTTCTTCAATCGTCTTGTTTACTTTTTGCATGAGTTTTTCAAAATTCATTTGGGCAGCAACAAATTGTTGATAGATTGGTTTTGCTTCAACTTTCATTTGAACCGCTTCTATTTTCTTCTTTAACTCATCAGGGATTTCAGTTCCTCTTGCTTTCATTCCGTAAGCTTGATCTTGCAAAGCTTGCATTTGGCCTAAGAAACCTTTGAGTTCTTCATCTTTACCCAGGGACTCTTGAGCCCTTCTTATAGCTTTCGCTTCTTCGGATTGGCCTAAATTTAAACCTAGGCTCTTGGCTTTTTCAAAAATTGTGTCCATAATTCCTTTATCATAATCTCTATTAGGATAAAAAAACATGGCAACGCCTATTAAATTTGGAACTGATGGCTGGAGGGCAGAAATCGGTTTTGACTTTAATGAAAACAACCTAAGAAGATTAATGCATTCGGTAGGAAGAAGGATAAATGATATGGTTGACGGCAGGGCTCATGTTTGTGTTGGATATGACACCAGGTTTAAGGCTAGGGATTTTTCTTCTATAGCTGTAGAGTGCTTGATCTCAGAAGGCTGTCATGTTCTTTTTTCTCAGTCCTTTTGCCCTACTCCAAGTTTATCTTTAGCTGTAAAGAAGTTAGAAGCAGATTTAGGCGTTCAAATTACGGCAAGTCATAATCCTTATACGTATTTAGGAGTCAAGTTAAAAGGCTCAAATGGAGGCCCTTTGTCTTCAGAGATAATTTCTCAGATTGAATCTGAAATTGAATCTGAAGTTTTTGATATGTCTGACAAGAGACTAAGGCCACATGTTCCTCAAGATTTTAATCAAATTTACAGAGAGGAAATTGAAGAGCTGGTTGATTTTAATGTTTTGAAAAAATCCAAGAGAAGTATTTTTGTTGATTTTATGCATGGTGCTCAAATAGATTTGTTCAAAGGCGTTTTCATCAACCCTGGAAATATGACCATTTCATATATCAGGGATTTTAAAGATTCAACATTTGGAAATGTAACTCCTGAGCCTATTCCTTCAAATTTAAAAATACTTTCTGATTCAGTTCTTGCTTCTCGAAAAAACTCTATAGGAATGTCTTTTGATGGAGATGGGGATAGATTTGCTCTTTGTGATGAAAGAGGTGAGGTTTTATGGCCTCAAGAAACATTTGCGATTATTGCAGATATCCTCATGAAGGAAAGCAAAGGGAATATTGCAAAAAGCCTTCCAACGTCACTATGGTTAAACAAAATTGCAAACAAACATAAGGTCGAACTGATTGAAACCCCTGTTGGATTTAAGTATCTTTCAGATTATCTAGACAACGGAGAGGCATTGATTGCAGGCGAGGAGTCTGGAGGTGTTGGATTTAGTTTTCACATCCCAGAAAGGGATGGGCTATTAGCTTCTTTAAAGATTTTAGAACATTTGATAAAAGAAAAAAAAACTTTAAGAAACTTAAGAAAGGACCTAAGGAAGACGTATGGAGATTTCCATTATGAAAGAGAGGATCTGAATGTTGAAAGCAGAATTGTTGATTCAGTCAGGAAAGATCCAGAAAAACATATCAATCCTCTATGTAAGAAGTTTGGCATAACTAAAAAACAAATTATTTTAGAAGACGGTATAAAGTTGAATTTAAATAAAGATAGCTGGGTTATGGTCAGAGCAAGTGGCACAGAGCCTGTCTTAAGGGTTTATTGTGAATCTTCGGAAAAGAAGAACGTTCCTTCAATCATCAATGATTTCAAAAAGACTTTATTTGAATAATTTTTCCAAATTTAATTTTTGCCATTTTTTAAATTCGTCATTGATGTTTGAAAATTCCCAGAATGATTCTTTTTGATTGATTTTCAATACGTTCGAAGACACCCTTTGGATATATTTGTTTTCCAATTCTTTTGATTCTAAATTTTTTTTCATTTCAGATTTGAAGTTCTTGTGATTTAGGTTTTTGGATTTGTTTTTGAGTTCTTTTATCCTTTTGCAGTTTTTGTCATTCAGTAGGTGATTTGAGATATAGTAGTTTCCTTTTTTGAGTTCTTTTATATTTTTTGTAATATTGTTCGCATAAAAAACTCTATCGGTATTTCCAAATATCAAATTAAACCCTTCATAAGAGTCGCTTTCAGTTTCTTCCTGAACGTAAGAAAGGCATTCTCGAATTGTTTTTTTTGAAAGAAGATTTAAAAGAAGCAAGCCTCTTGATATTTTTTTAGAAAATTTCTTTTTATGTCTGTTTGTGACAAGGCAGAATATTTTTTTTTCATTGAGTCCGAACCAGGTTCCTCCAGCTTTTTTATCTATTCCTGAAATTATTTTTGTTTTTTTATGTGTAAATATTTTTGGAGATTCAAATTTCCTAAAAGGAGATTCTTCTCTGTTGAATCCAATGGATATTGAATTATCTAGTGTTTTTATGAAAATTGAAGATATGCACATTCAGAGTTCATTCCATCCCGGAACTCCTTCTTGGCTTATGTTATTTATTTTTTTATTTATTTCATTTATTTTTTTGATTTTGTCTTTTTTTTCCGAGATTGAAACAAGCCTTCTTTCTTTTTTTAAATTTCTCAAAATTAATATTTTTAAAATTTCTTCAACATCCTCAACAGTTGTTTTTTCTTCCGATATTAGAGATCCCGTCATGAATGAAGTCTCTTTTTCTTCTAACTGTTCTGCTAAAATTTTTGGATTTACAGACTTGATGCTATTCATTACGAAAAAAATGTTTCTTATTTTTTCATTTTGAAATTCATTAATATTGTATTCATTTAATATTTCAGATATTAGATCCCATTTGTCCGGATTCTTAAAAAGGTATTTGAAGAGTTCTTCTTCCTCAGATACAAACTTCTTTTTTTCTTGCCTACGGTTTTCTTTATTTTTTGGGATTTCTTTTTTCAGCTCTGTAATTACTAAGTGTTTTGGAAGGACGAAAGATTGAGATATTTTTTCAATTATTTGATCCTGTAAAAAATCCTTGTCAATATTTTCAATTATTGGTTTTATTTTTTCAATTGCACGTTGTTTTGAAATTTCAGTTTTAAGGCCATCTTCTTCTTTGATTATTTGTTGTAATTTGAAATCCAATGCATTTTCTTTTTTTGCAGCTGTCCACCCTTCCTTACCTTCCTCTCTTAACCATTCATCAGGGTCCTTGCCTTCGGGGGGAATTACAACCAAGGGCTCGATTCCTGCCTTTAAAAAAGTTCCAATTGCTTTGTTTGCTGCCATTACCCCTTTTTCATCTCCGTCCATTACTATGATTGCTTCATTCTTAACTCTTTTAACCATGAAGGCTTGATTCTCTGAAAAGGCTGTCCCTAATGGTGCAACAGCACCTCCTATGCCTTCTTTTTCAAACCTTAAAACATCAGCTTGTCCTTCGCACAGTATCAAAGGTCCTTTGTCCTTTCTTGCATTATGCCAGTTGTACAAAAGTTCACTTTTTTTAAAAATAGATGAATTTGGCGAGTTTACATATTTTCTTGGATTTTTGTTATCGAGGGTTCTTGCTGACCACCCTCTTATCCTTCCAAGGGAATCTCTTATTGGGAAAGAGACTCTTTCAGCAAAATACTCCCAATCATTTTGGTATTTTTTTTCTGGATTAGATTTTTTTATAACCCCAAGGTCAATAAAGATTTTTTTATCCATTTTTTTCTTTTTGATGTATTCCTTGAATAAGTCTCCTTGAGGAAGCCAGGCTCCAATCCCTTGGTCAACACACCATTCTGCTTCAAATCCTCTTTTTTCCATGTAGTTTCTAAATCTTTTTCCATAATTTGTATCTTTGAATATCTTTACAACCCAAGCATTAAGGTCTTCAAGAATTTGATAATCTGACTTGCTTGTTGAGTCTGATTTTCTATACGTTAGTTCTATATTGTGTTTTTCTGCAAGGTATATTAGAGCTTCAGAAAATTCTAAATTTTGTTTTTCTTGTATAAATTTAAATATGTCCCCAGATGCCCCACATGAAAAACAGTTATAAAGCCCCTTTTCTTCGCTTACGGAAAATGATGGATTCTTATCATTGTGAAAAGGGCAAAGCCCTGTCCAGCTTGAACCACTCTTTTTTAATTTTGTATATTCGCTTATCGTATCAACAATTGAAACTTCATAGCGAATTTTGTCTCTGTCATCCATTAAAAAGTTATATTACCAGTGTTTCTGTTTAACTCTTCTCCTTCTAAGAATTCGACATTTGTTTTATGGCTATTTATTCCATTGAGCATAACCTCTAGGCTTTCTACTGGATCTAAAGAGGAAAGCATTCTCCTTAACTTCCATATTTTTCTTAATTCCTCTTCCTGGTAAAGAAGTTCTTCATGCCTTGTTGAGGATTTATTTATATCTACAGCTGGGTATAGTCTTCTGTTTGCTAGGCCTCTGTCAAGATGAACTTCCAGATTTCCTGTTCCTTTAAATTCTTCATATATGATGTCATCCAGTTTTGATCCTGTGTCAACAAGCGCTGTAGCAATTATGGTCAAAGACCCTCCATTCTCTATGTTTCTTGCTGATCCAAAAAACCTTTTTGGCTTATATAAACTTGCAGGATCAAGTCCTCCGGACAAGGTTCTTCCGCTTGAGCTTACAGTCAGGTTGTATGCCCTGGCTAATCTAGTTATAGAGTCTAGAAGTATGACAACATCTTTGCCTTGCTCCGCTAAGGTTTTTGCATGTTCTATAACCAGTTCAGCAACATGGGTATGATTTTCCGGTCTTTCATCAAATGTACTTGATATAACCTCTCCCTCTATAGATCTTTCAAAATCTGTAACTTCCTCAGGCCTTTCATCAATTAGCAATGCAAATAATTCTACTTTTGGATGATTTTGCGAAATTGAGTCAGCTATGTCTTTCAAGATTGTCGTTTTCCCAGCTTTTGGCGGAGAAACGATTAATGCCCTTTGCCCAAGTCCAATTGGAGCAATGATGTCAATTATTCTTGCTGTTGTTTTTAAGGGTGTCGTTTCAAGTCTAATTCTTTCATTTGGGTATATTGGAGTCAATTTTTCAAACGCTTTTCTTTTTTTCATGTAATCTCTTGGTGAAGATGAGCCATTGATAGAAACAATATCTGAGATTGCCGCATGTTTCTCTTTCCTCATTTTTCTCGGAGGGATTATTTTTGCTTCAACAACATCACCAGTTTTGAGTTTGAATTTATTTTTAATCAACTGAGGAATAAAAACATCATCACTACTTTGCTTCCACCTGTCGACCCTTATGAACCCGTGTCTATCAGTCAGGTCAACAACTCCCTTTCTGTTGGTTAGCTTTACTGATTTTTTCTCTTCTGCCTTTGGCTTCTCTTCTGTTGGTTTTTTTTCCATATTATTTCCTCACTTTTTCAAGATTTCTTATTTCTTCTAAATTTCTAAATTTTTGATTAATGTCTAACCCGTATCCAACAAGGTAGTCATCCCTTATCTGAAACCCGGAGTAGTCAATTTGAACACCTTTAACCCTATTGGCTTTTCTCTCCAACAAGGAAACTATCTTTACAGAGGCAGGGTTTCTTGCAAGAATTATTTTTTTCAAATAATTCAATGTAAGTCCGGTGTCAACTATATTTTCAATAATTATTACATGTTTGCTTTCAATCGAGATGTCAAGGTCTTTTTTTATTTGAACTTGGCCAGTTGAGCTTGTTCCTTCAAAGGATGAAGTTGCTAAAAAGTCTATTTCACAATTGGTCTTTATATTTTTTATTAAATCTGAAGCAAAAATGAAACTTCCCTTAAGGACAACGATAAAAGAAATTTCTTTCCCCTGGTAGTCATCATCTATTTTGTTTGCAATATCCTTGACCTTGTTTTCGATTTCCTCTTTTGAGAAAAGGATTTTTCCAAGCTTATTCATGGTTTTTTCTAAGAACTTTTACTCCCATTTGATGTTTGATGGCGGCTTTGCGGAAATATCGTGCCGCAACGATTTGTTTTTTGACTCCAGCAGTCATTCTATACATAAAAAGCTTTATAGTGTTTTTCTCTATCATCTTTCATCATTCCAACAGTTTCATTCATGAATTCATTCCTGTCTTTTCTGGTTTCAAATATCCAAATGCATATTGAACTTTTGCTATGGTAAATTGCTTTAAGTTCATCATCGATGTTGCAGATTTCTTCTGGTATTTTAGTTTTTATGCAGATCATTTTTTATTTTTATTCCCACTCAATTGTTGAAGGCGGTTTTGTGGAGACATCATAAACACAGCGATTTATCCCATTTACTTCGTTCATTATCCTGTTAGACATTCTTCTTATTAAACTCCAGGGGAGTTCAGGAAAGTCACAAGTCATCCCATCAACGCTTGTTACCGCTCTAATTGCGCACAAGTGCTCATAGGTTCTTCCATCCCCCATAACCCCTACAGTTTTCAAGTCTGTCAAGACTGCAAAATACTGCCAAACTTCTTCATCTAGGATTGTCCCTTCTATTTCTTTTCTGACTATTTCATCAGCTTCTTGCAGGATTTTTATTTTTTCATTTGTGATTTCTCCAATCACCCTTATTGCAAGTCCAGGACCAGGGAAAGGTTGCCTGTAAGCCATATCTTCAGGGATGTCTATTTCGAGTGCAACTTTCCTCACTTCATCTTTGAAAAAGTACCTCAAAGGTTCTACTAATTTGAAGTCCATTTTTTCTGGCAGTCCGCCAACATTGTGGTGGGTTTTTATAGTTGAGCTTGGCCCTCCCTTTGGGTCAAAAGATTCAATTACATCTGGATAAAGTGTTCCTTGTGCCAGATATTTGATATCTTGTCTTTCTTTTGCAAATTTTTCAAAAACTCTTATAAAGCATTCTCCAATTATTTTTCTTTTTTTCTCTGGATCTGTTACTCCTTCTAGTTTTGTTAAAAACATTTCGGAAGCATCTATTACATGAAGTTCTATGTTGAAGAATTTGAAAGCATTTTCTACCTCGTCCCTTTCTCCCTTCCTTAAAAGTCCGTGATCTATAAAAACACATGTTAAATTGTCTTTTATAGCTTTATGGATTAGTACCGCTGTTGTTACACTGTCAACGCCTCCCGAAAGAGCGCAAAGAACTTTATGGGACCCAACTTCTTTTTTGATGTTTCTTACGGCCATTTTGCTTATTGATTCTGGCGTCCATGTTTTATTGCATTTTGCTATCTTTGAAACAAAGTTTTCAATCAGGTCCTTTCCCCATACTGTATGGGTTACTTCTGCATGAAACTGAATTCCATACAGGCCTTTTTCTTCATTTCCAAAAGATGCAATAGGTATGTTTTTTGACCTTGCTAACACTTTGAATCCTTTTGGTAGTTTTTTTACTAAATCTTTATGGCTCATCCAGCATATCAGTTCTTTTTCAAGGCCTTCAAACAGTTTTTCTTTTTCTAAAACTTCAATTTGAGTGCTTCCATATTCGCTCTTTTTTCCAGGCTCTACGTTACCACCCATTTCATTAGCTATCAATTGCATTCCATAACATATTCCAAGCATTGGAATATTTAGCCCCCAAATCTTTTTGTCTATCTTTGGAGAATCTTTTTCATGGACGGATTCAGGGCCTCCTGAAAGAATTATTGCTTTTGGAGATATTTTTTGTATTTCTTCAGCAGGTGTGTCATATGGTTTTATTTCACAATAAATATTTTTTTCTCTTATTCTTCTTGCGATAAGCCTTGCATATTGTGCTCCAAAGTCAAGAATAATAATCGAATCATCAATTGGCTGGATTTTTTCTTTATTGTTCATTTGGCCTGGCCAACACCATCTACAAATTGATAATGTTTGCCTTCATCTTTAAGAGAGGGGCAATGAACTACGCTTGCTTCTTGCATTTCTTTTATGTTTATCGCTCCAACCATGCCCATGGAGTTTTTCAAACCTCCTACAAGATTCAAAGTTCCATCATCCCTGTCACTAGGTCCAAAAAATAATTTTTCCAAATCAACCATATTTTTAACAGAAACCCTTGTTCCTCTGGGAAGATTTGGATCTTGTGTTGCCATTCCCCAATGGTATCCCTCTCCAGGAGTTTCTTTGAGCCCGCTGAAGCAACTTCCCAACATTACAGCATCCGCTCCAGAGGCAATAGCTTTTGATATCTCTCCCCCTTTCCTCATTCCTCCATCTGTAATTATTGAAATATATCTACCTGTTTCTTCAAAATATCTTTTTCTAGCGATACAGCAAGACATTGTTGCTGTAACTTGACCAACGCCAACACCTGTGACAGCTCTTGTTGTGCAGGCTGCACCAGGACCAATTCCGACGAGTATTCCTGCAGGATTTGTTTTCATTAGCTCATATGCAGTATTTTCAGTGACACAGTTACCCAAGATTACAGGAATTTCTATTTCTTCTATGAATTTCTTTATGTCCAGAGATATTTCTCCTCTGTGTTGAGAGCTGATTACAGTTGCTTGGATAAAAATCAAATCAGCGCCTGCTTCTCTTGCTAGAAACCCTATTTTTTTTGCATTTGCGGGAGTAACGCTTACTGCTGCATCAATGCCTTTCTCCTTGAGCTCTTTAACCCTAAGGGACACTAGATTTTCTTTTATTGGTTCAGAGTAGACTTCTTGAATCATTTTTATAGCTTCTTTGGAATTGCAAGAAGTGATCTTCTTGAAAACCTTCGAAGGGTCTTCGTATTTTGTTTGCAGTCCTTCAAGATTTAAAACTCCCATAGAGCCTGTTCTAGATAATTTTTCCGCAAAAACAACATCAACTGCAGAATCCATGGCGCTAGCAATTATTGGAATTTTAAGTTTTGAATTGCCTATCTTGACTGAAGTATCAACATCTCTGGGGTCCAAGGTGCTCATTCCTGGAAGTATTGAAACATCATCAAATCCGTATGTGGATTGTAATTTTGGTAAAGAGCTTTTTTCCATATTTTCCATATTAAATCAGAGATGCATTCACTCTTGTATTTGGGTGAATGCTACGATTTTCT
Source organism: uncultured bacterium (assembly GCA_964517115.1). Lineage (GTDB taxonomy): Bacteria > UBP7 > UBA6624 > UBA6624 > UBA6624 > UBA6624. The sequence goes on along the minus strand of CAZFBE010000001.1, from coordinate 50,622 downwards.
AGATTATATATTAAAACTAATCTAAGTTCAAAACAAATATATCCCAATTCCAGTGCTGTTTATGGGTTGTTGATGTCACGGCAATTTTTTTATTATCAGGGCTAATTGACAGACTTTTAAGTTTATCCATTTTTGCGATTATTTGAAATTTGTTATTTTCAACATCCCACTTAACAAGGTTTATTTGATTTGCTTTTACGTCGATTAATGAATTGATCCAAAGGTTCTCTTTTAAAGACCATTGGTAAACTTGTAGAAAATGACTGTCTGTTGGAGTAAAGCATTTTTTTTCGATAAAAACAAAATTCAAAAAGGTGCAAAATTGTTGTTTCCTTGAGGCCATGTTTTTGGGGTTCATTCTCCATCCGAGGTTTTCTCCACCATATATCCCTATCGTGTATTCTTTTGTCCAGTCAACAATAATGTCTATTCCAGAGTTGCTCTTTGCAAGTGAGAGGCGACTTAAGCCATCTTTGTTTTCAAGAATGAGAATGTTGGCTTTTTTGTCAATAGCGAAGTTTGATATTTTTGCAAGGGGGTCTTCATTTTGGTAGATTGTTTCAATCTCACCATTACCAACTGTCCTTTTTATTTTTCCTTCCTCAAGATAATAAATATTGTCATATGCACTTTTCGATATCTTGAAATCATTATCAATTAAGTAGGTTTCATTATCAACCCACCCTCTTATCCAGAGTTTTCCTGATTCAGTCAATGAAATTTCATCTTTTTTGATATCAGTTTGAGATTCTGCAAGAATTTTTTCTTTGCCGCTTTTGCCATACCACAACACTGTTGGACCCGCAAGTGTCTTTTGTTTCCACAGTATGTTGCCATTGTTTATTTTAAGGATTCTTCCTAAGGGATCTAGAGATGAAAAAATTCCATTTCTTCTTATGTTGAGCAATTTAACTTTTTCTCCAAACGGCGGAGAGGGGCTCTCTTCTAAAAATACTATATTTTCATTGTCTAGCCAATTTAAATCTTTAATTTCAAGACCTTGCCCCCATGGCCCTAAGATTTCAAAAGTGCTTTCTATTTTTTGTTCTTGAAAAGACAAAAAACCTACCAATAAGCAAAGATATATTTTTAGATTATTTTTCATATGTTAGTATTATTAATCATGTCTTTTTCACATCTTCACCTGCACACTGAGTATTCTGTTTTAGATGGAGTGTGTTCTCCTAAAGAAATTTTAACTTATGCAAAAGAATGTGGACAAAATTCAATTGCAATTACTGACCATGGGGTCATGTACGGAGTTCCTTCTTTTGTTAGAGAGGCGAAAAAGATAGGCTTGAAGCCGATTATAGGATGTGAAGCTTATGTATATGATGATTTTGAGTTTGATGACAGGGGTAAAGATACTAAAAAAACAAATCATATTACTTTATTAGCAATGAATAAAAAAGGTTATTCAAACCTTTCAAAACTGACCACAAAAGCTCATTTAGAAGGTTTTTATAGAAACCCCAGAATAAATTTAAACTGGCTTGCAGAAAGGAATGAAGGGATAATAGTTCTTTCTGGGTGTATTCAGGGGATTTTGTCAAAAGCAATTGTTGATGGGAATCTAACTCATGCTAAAAATCGAATTGATTGGTTCAAGGAGGTTTTTGGAGATAGATTTTTTCTTGAAGTAATGAATCACGGAATAGAGGAAGAAGAGATTATTGCAAAGCAGTTATTTGAATATGGTAAAAAACAAGAAATAAAGGTTGTTGCAACAAATGATGTTCATTTCTTAAAAAAAGGGGACCACTCGGTTCAGGATTTGCTTCTTGCGATAAGAAGCAACCGATTGATAGATGATCCTGATAGGTTTAGGGCAAAATGGCCAAATCTTCATCTAGCAACAGAGTCTGAGATGTTGGATCTTTTCAAGGAAAATCCTGAATGTGTAGAAAACACCAACCTTGTAAGTGATATGGTTGAAGATTTTTCAGAGGTTTTTTCAAACCCAAATCCAATTTTTCCAATTGTTGAAATTCCAAAAAACTACAAAAGCTCCAGTGAATATTTGGAGAAATTGGCAGAAGAAGGTTTGCAAAAAAGATATAAAAAAAACATTAAGGAAGCCAAGGAAAGGTTGAAGAAGGAACTTGACGTCATAAAGGACCTTGGTTATCCAGACTATTTTTTAGCCGTAAGAGATTATGTCAAATACGCAAAAGACAATCAAATACCCGTTGGTCCCGGAAGAGGTTCTGGTGCTGGATGTTTGGTTGCTTACTGTTTGGACATAACAACGATAGATCCTTTAAAGTACGGATTGATCTTTGAAAGATTCTTAAACAAAGGAAGAAAATCTCTCCCAGATATAGATATGGATTTTTGTACCTTGGGAAGAGATGATGTAATAAGGTATATAAGAGAAAAAAATGGAACCAAAAAAGTTTCACAAATAATCACCTTCAACAGGTTAAAAGGAAAACTAGCATTTAGAGATATTGCTAGATTGTCTGCAATTCCTGAGCCAAGGTTTAGCTTGGTTGCAAAAGCTTTGTCAGATGGTGAAAAATTAAAAGATGCTTTAAGGAATAATATTATTAGAGACATAGTTAACAGGGATCCCGAATGCGAAAAGGCTTTGGAAAAAGCGATACTTATTGAAAACACAATTAGAAACAAGGGGGTTCATGCAGCAGGCTTGGTTATTTCAAATCAAAACTTGGCTGGGATGGTTCCTTTGGCACGAGGAAAGAATGGGGAAGTTGTAAGCCAGTATGAAATGAATGACTTAGAAAGCATGGGTCTTGTAAAGATGGATATATTGGGAATAAGGAATTTGACTTTTTTAAATGAGGCACAAAAAGAGATTAACATCCAAGGGCATGAGTGCGATATATATGACTTAAGTGACAAAGAAGATGACAAAAAGACTTTTAAGCTTTTGACTAAGGGCTATACGGACGGTGTTTTTCAATTCGAATCTTCAACTGCTGTTGGTCTGTTAAAGAAAATTAAACCCAAGTCAATTGAAGATCTTGCGATAATTAATGCTTTAAATCGTCCTGGCCCTTTAAATTCCGGCCTTGCTGACAGCTATGTGAAAAGAAAACAGGGAAAAGAAAAACCAACCCCTCCACACCCAGCACTCAAAGAGGTTCTAGAGGAAACTTTGGGAATCATGGTTTATCAAGAGCAGGTTATGAGGATAGCTCAAGAGCTTTCAGGGTACTCTTTAATCGAAGCAGACGATTTGAGAAAGGCTATGGGAAAAAAGATTGAGTCTTTGATGAAGACGCAGAGAAAAAGATTTATAAATGGTGCAAAAGAAGTTGGAAAGATAAACCAAGATGAAGCTTTGAAGATATTTAATCAAATAGAAGAGTTTGCTCAATATGGTTTTCCAAAATCCCATTCTGTTGCGTATTCTGTAATAGGTTTTCAATGTGCTTATTTAAAAGCGCATTTTCCTTCCTTCTTTCATGCCGCTTGGCTTTCTAGTTATGCTGGAAATGCTGAAAAGGTAGGAGATTGTGTTTCAAGGTTAATCAGTTGGGGGAAGGATGTTCTTCCTCCAGATATAAACTCAAGTCAGGATTTGTTTAGTGTCAATAGTGATAATGAAATTCTTTATGGGCTAGCGAGCATTAGAAATGTTGGAGAAGTTTCTGCAAGAGAGATAGTTTCTGAAAGGAAGAGAAACGGGAATTTTGAAGATTTGCAAGATTTTGTTTCAAGGTGTCAAAAAGTTGTAAATACGAGAGCTTGTGAAACCTTGGCTGCTGCTGGAGCTTTTGATTCTTTTAATCTTGACAGAAGGCATCTGCAGCTGGTTATAAAAGATATTTACAAGGCGGTAGAAAGGCTTTCAAGGCATAAGGGACAAGGTTCACTGTTTGGAGAAAAAACATTAATAAACATTCCAACTGTCAGTGAGGATGATATGAAAAATGTAGATTCTCTTTTCCAGCTTGAATTCAATGCTCTTGAATCATTTATTACAACATCTCCAATCTCAGACAGGTATCAACATTTTTTAAACATGGGGGTAAGGAAGTTAAGCGATCTCAAGGCGGGTTCTAAAATTGATGCCATTGGTTATCTTTCTTCATGCAAAATCAGAAAGACATATTCTGGAAAAAGAATTGCGGAAGGGGTTATTCAGGATAAGGGTTTTAGGTTTCCGGTTGTTTTTTATGAAAGATCGTTAGACGGTATTGATTCAAGCCATCTCTCTGATGGAGTTGTTGTTATAAGGGCTCGCAGCAGAAAGGGTAAAGATGGAGCAGTTAGCCTTTATGGCGAACAGATTTGGCCTGATGGAAGTAATTATGAATCTGAAAGTGGATTAGTTTCGCGACATGAACTGTTAGAGAGTATCATTTTGGACTTGAATGGTTTTCTCAAAAAGAAATATTTGAATTCTTTAGGTGATGTCTTAAAAACTTTAAAACCTGGAAATGTGGAAATTTATTTAGACTTTGGTACAAAGAAATTCAAACTTGAAGAGAAATATGATAAAAATGCAAAAAAAATACTATTAAACTGGAAAGAAAAGCTGGAAAAAAAATAGAATTTGCCTTTATGGAAAACAAGACAAAAAAGACATTGCCTGACTTGATGAAAGAAAAAGACAAGAGGAATGTGTCTATAGACATGGTTGGAATATCTGAATTAAAGGTTCCTTTGCGATTTAAAAAACCAAATGGGAAAATCCATAGCACAGTTGGAAAGTTTGAAATGTATGTAAATCTAAATTCAGATGAAAGGGGTACGCATATGAGTAGATTTTCCATTCTTCTTAATGACTTCCTTTCGAATGAAGATAATTGTTTAGATTCTGAATCAATTGAATTGCTAACAAGAGAAATGAAGAAGTATCTTGAAAGTTCTGAGGCTTTTATAAATGTTGAATTTGATTATTTTAGAGAGGTAAAGGCTCCAGTTACTTCTATAGTTGGAGTTGCCCCCTATTTAGTTGGGTATAAAAGTTCTTTTGGCAAGGATGGTAAATTTTCTCTAAAAACATGGGTTAAGGTTACGGGTCAAACATGCTGCCCTTGCTCAAAAGAGATTTCTGATTATGATCCAAGTTCCGGCAAGGGAAAGGGTGCTCACTCTCAGCATGGGCATATTTTTATTGAAGTCGAGAATGCGCAAAAGGAAAATATTTCTTTAGATTCACTAATCGATTTAGCTGAAAAATCTTTATCTGCTCCTTCATACCCTATTTTGAAAAGACAGGATGAAAGAGAAGCAACAATATCAGCATATGAAAATCCCTGTTTTGTTGAAGATGTCATAAGAGGATGTGCTACAAGGTTAAGAGACATGGGTGGCATAAAAAGTTTTTCTCTAGAGGTGGTTAATGATGAGGTTATCCATTTTCACAAAGCAAAAGCCTCTCTTCAGGAAAACTTAAATTGATTTTTTAAAATTTCCTTTGCAGCAATATATTCTTCTTTTGTATTCATTTCGTAATTAACCCAAATATCTGAGGTTTTTAAAATTTTTCTTTTTTGTTTTTTGGTCCAATCCCTTAAGGGTGTTTCTGGGTGTATTTTTTTCAAACTTCCCAGAATTTTTGCACCAATTAAAATTGGATGACCCCCTCTTTTTTTATGAACAGGACAAACGATAGAGTCTTCTTTGTAGGATTTTTTCAAACTTCTTAATGTTTCTTTCTTTACAAGAGGATAATCTACTGGCCAAATAAGGCATCCATTTTCTCCATCTACCAACTCCAAGCCTTTTTTAATTGACAGGGATCTGTAATCATGGTTTGTGTTTATTGCAAGATTTTCATTCTGGATGTATTTTTCAATATTTTTTTTATTCTTTCCTGCAACAATGATTATTTGAGAGAATTTTATTTTTTTTATTTTTTCGATTATTAGTTCAATTGATTTTAAATTTCCAAAATCAAGTAAAGATTTATCAGCACCCATTCTTTCCGAAATTCCAGCACATAAGATGATTGCTGATATCTTTTTCACTTATTGTTTATTTAATCGACTTATAAGTCTTTTGCAAAGGACTCCAATCATTTTTTTCCTGTAACTTACAGGAAGCGTTAGGTTGTTGTAAGGTTGAGATTTTTTTTGAATCTTTTCTGAAATTTCAGTAATAATTTTTTCAGACAGCTTTTCTCCTTTGAACTTATCTGTCTCATCATCATTAATTATTGGGTAGGTTCCAATGGCCCCAAGGACAATTTTTAATTTTTTTATTCTTCCTTCAGGGTCTTTTTCAAGAGCTCCTGCCACTGAAACAAGGGGGTAGTCGAAAGTGTCTCTGACTCTTAATTTCTCATAGCCTGTTTTTATTTTTTCAATATTTTTTGGAAGTTTTATTCTTGTAATTATTTCATTGTTTTCTTTTATGTTTCGTCTGATTCCATCATGTACATAAAAATCTTGTGAATTAAGTATTCTTTTTCCAGCAAATCCTTGAAGTTCATATTTCGCATTAACTGCAACAAGCATTGGAGCTGAGTCGCTTGAGAAGGTGGCGACACAGTATTCCTTTTGGGGTATTACCCTGCATTCATCTGCTTCTGCCTTTAGGCAAGAACCCACAGATGTTCTCCAAAATGATGTTTGATTGTAGAAGTAACATCTGTTATCTATCAATAGGTTCCCCCCTATTGTTCCTGTTTTTCTGACAAGAACACTTCCAATCTGGCTACAAGCCTCAAAAAGTCCAGGAAAAGTTTTTTTGGTTGTTGCATTCCTTGTTATTGAATCTAAGGTTACCAAAGATCCAATTTCATTTTCTTTAATGAAGTCTAACTTTTTAATTTGTTTTAAACTTATCAGGTGAGGCTTGACATTCAATCTGTTTTTATAATTTTGTAAAAGATCCGTTCCTCCAGAAACATAATCAAAACCTTCACCCTTTACCTCTTCTGCAATTTTTACAGCTTCTTCAACAGATGATGGAACATGTATTTCAAAAGGTGGCAATATCATTTTTTCTTACCTAAGGCTGATATTATTTTTTCAGGGGTCATAGGCAGGTTTCTCAACCTGACACCAACAGCATCATAAATTGCATTTGCAACTGCTGGAAGTATTGGAAGTATTGGCCCTTCCCCTGCTTCTTTTGCACCAAATGGACCTTCGGGATCTTCAGATTCAACTATAAAAACATCAACATCTGGCATCATTGTTGGGGGTATGCATCTGTAGTCTAAGAGATTACTATTTTCAATCCTTCCAGTACCTCTGTTGTAGTCAAAAGATTCCATCAGGGCTTGCCCTAATCCCATATGAATACAGCCCTCAATTTGACCTTCCACAGAAAGGGGATTCAGGGCTTTTCCGCAATCGTGTGCTGCCCACACTTTTTCAACTTTTACTAAGCCTGTTTCAGGGTCTACCTCAAGTTCACAGACATAAGCATTCATTGAGTAAGAGGGAGAAAGCCCTGCAGCAGCACCTTTATGGGACCCTCCCATTGGCATTCCTTTTTCCGATTCTTTTCCTCTTAGCTCATTTACTCTTGGCAAATCTGGATTTAAATTTGGAGCTTGGTAATGCCCTTTTCCATGGAGCGCTCCAGAGTCATGAAGAGCTTCTCTTATCGCTTCGATTATAGATATCGAATTGTTATTTTTAAAATCAAAAATTTTGTCATTCTCCATAATCAAGCTCGTTTCTTTGATCCCCATTATTCTTGAGGCAGCAGCTAGTATTTGATTTTTTAAATCTTGTGCTGCTCTTTTTGCAGCTAAGCCAGCCATAAAAGTTACTCTTGAAGAATATGAACCTAAATCTATTGGTGCAGTATCTGTATTCCTTGAATAAATTCGAATTCTTGACATGTCACACTTCAAAACCTCTCCTACGCATTGTGCCAACATTGTGTCAGAACCTTGCCCTATTTCTGCAGCTAGGGAGTGAACTGTAATGCCTCCATCAAAATCAATTTTTACATGAACAGTTGACTGAGGCATTCTTTCCCAATTTATAGGAAGAGCGCTTCCTGATATATAAAAACCGCAACCTATTCCTATTCCTTTTCCATAAGGCATTTTTTTGAATTTTTTATCCCAACCGGAAGCATTTTTGACTTTTTCTATGCATTCTTTTATCCCGCAGGAAGTTATACGGAACCCATTTGCTGTTATTGAATTTGCTTCGTAAGCATTTTTTAAACGTATTTCACACGGGTCTATTTTTGCCTCTTCAGCAACTTCGTCTATTAGTGTTTCTATTGCAAATCTAGAGTTGACAGCTCCATGTCCTCTCATTGCACCGGAAGCTGGTTTGTTTGTATAAACTCTTTTTCCACTATAGTCAAAGTTTTTTATCTTGTATGGCCCCAGGCTTAAAACACCATTGTAGTAAGTTGTTATAACCCCAAAGCTTCCCCATGCTCCGCCATCTATCAGAGCATCAATTTCCAAAGAAGTAAATTCTCCATCTTTGTTTGCTGAAATTTGCATTTCTGTTTTTGTTGGATGCCTTCCATGATTACTGATAAAAACCTCATCACGATCAAATAATATTTTTACAGGCTTTCCTGTCTTTTTTGACAATATTGCTGCTGCCATTTCATGAGGAAAAGGGTCACTTTTCCCTCCAAAACCTCCCCCAACATAAGGCCTTATTACTTTTATCTTATGCATTGGCATTTTCATAACTTCAGAAAGGGATCTGTGAAGATAGTGAGGAACTTGAGTTGCACTCCACACAGTTAGCCTTTTGTCTGATCCATAGCTTGCAATGACTCCCATTGGTTCTGTGAAAGCATGAGTTACCCCATTGAAAGAAAACTTCCCTTTTTTGACTATCGGAGACTCTTTGACAGCTTTTTCAACATTTCCAAAATTTTGATTGACTGTTTTGAATATGTTCCCTTCGTATTTTGACCATGGCTGTATTTTTTGATCAATATTGCTTATAGGCTCTAGAGATTTTTCAGGTTTTAAAATTGCAGGAAGCTCTTCGTATTCAACATCTATTAAGTCAAGAGCTCTTATTGCAGTTTCTTCATCTATCGCTGCTACTGCAGCAACTTGATCGCCAATGAATGTTACTTTTTCAATAGCAAAAGCAGTTTCATCTTTTGTTATAGGGAGAACCCCAAACCTTTCCTTTGAATCTTTTGATGTCGCTACAGCAAAAACTCCTTTTAGAGCTTTTGCTTTAGAGTAGTTTATTTTTTTAATCTTTGCATGGGCAAAGGGGCTTCTCAGTATTTTTCCAACAAGCTGTCCTGGCAAAACGATATCATCAACGTAAGTTGCTTGTCCTGTTACTTTTGCAGCACCATCAACAAGGGGGGTTCTTTTTCCAACAGTATGGTTGTTCTTAATCGGAATTCCTCATTTTTTTAGCAGCTTTTTTTATAGATTTAATAATTTTTATATATCCCGTGCATCTGCACATGTTTCCTGAAATTTCTTGTTTAATTTCTTCATCTGTAGGATTTTTGTTTTTTTTCAGGAGAGCGAAGCTTGTCATTATGAATCCAGGAGTGCAAAATCCACATTGGCTACCTCCTTCAGTATGAAAGCATTCTTGTATAGGGTGCATATTTTCATTTTCTTGTAGGGACTCAATGGTTTTTATTTTTTTCCCTATTGCTTGAATTGCAAGTGTTAGGCATGACAAAACCGGTTCTCCATCTAGCAAAACTGTACAACAGCCACATGTGCCCATATCACAACCTCTTTTTGTTCCGGTTAGGTTTAATTTGTACCTAATGACGTCTAAGAGCAAATCGTTTGGATTTATTGCTAATTCATAAATGTTCTCATTTATGTCTAGTTTAATAATTTTTTTTGTTAATTTTTTATTTGGAAATGGAATTAATGTCATAAGATTGAATTTTATTACTATTATTAAGAAATATGCATAATTTCAAATTTAGAAAAAGAATAGTCTCTCTTTTGGAAAGAGGGGAGGTTTTTGCTGTTGCAAAATTGATACTTGTTAATGGACATGCGCCACAAAATCCAGGAACCTCCATGATAGTCAAAAGGAACAAAAGCATTGAGTTCACAATCGGAGGAGGCCCTTTTGAAGCTGAGGTTATTGAAGATGCGCTCAGTTTAATTCATTCTGAAAAGGTAATTATCCAAAAGAAGTACAAACTCAACATTAAAGAGTTAGGGATGTATTGTTCAGGAGAGGCAGTTGTGCTAATTGAAGTTTTGAAACCTCCTCCAAAGTTGTTTATTTTTGGTGCAGGTCATGTAGGGGGCAAGCTGGCAGTCATTTCTTCACAGCTTGATATTTTCAATGTTTTTTTGATAGATGATAGAAAAGAGTTTCTTGACGAAGATTTGTTTTCTCAATATGAAAATTTAAAATTAATTCATACGGATGAAAAATGGGTAAAGGGCATTCCAGAACCCGACAAAGATTCTTTTTTGGTTGTTTTAACACGATGTCATGGAACAGATAAAATTTTAATAAAAAACTATATTTGTAAAAATTATGCTTATTTGGGAATGCTTGGAAGCCAAACAAAAGTTAAAAAAATGTGGAAAGAACTTCAGTCTGAGGGTGTTGACCAAGAAAGCCTAAGAAAAGTTTATGCGCCAATTGGTTTGAAAATAAGCGCAAAAAATCCCTCAGAGATATCGATTTCAATATTGGGTGAAATTTTAAAAATAAAAACAACTATCTCAAGCTGAGAAGTCTTTTTCTTTCAATCGGAGTAAGAATAAAAAGGATTATGAGTTTCAGAAGATTTAGGCCTATTGCCAATGGAACAAAATAAGCATCACTTTCTGTCATTAGTTTGTAAGTTGATCCCGATAGCAGCCCTAACCCTACAGCAGGTAAAAATATTGATATCCAGGCTGGATAATTGTCAGCAGAATCTAGTTTTTTTGACAATGGAAGGGCTGGGTTGAGTATGGTATCAAGTTTTATAGCAAGAAGACAGTCTAAAACAAGGGAAAGAACCATCATTATTGTGTACTTGACAAGAGCACCATCAGCCCCTACTCCATGAAAAAGAAAATGAACAGTCAGGCCGTAAAAGATTGTGATTGGTCCAAGGTAAATAAGCCATGTTAAGAATAATGTACATCTGTGAATAAAAAGAGGATCTATTGGAAGTGAAAGAAATCTGAGTCCACCATCACCATGCTTGGCATATCTAAACTGGTGCACAAAACTTGTGGATCCAAGTATCCCAATCGCTGGCATTAATGCGGAGAATCCAATCATGAGCCTCCTTCCCCAGGTAACTTGATTTTCTGGACTTATGATATGAGACATCTCCCCTGGCCTAAACCATGCTATTAAAAAGGGAATTGCTAATAAAACATACAGTGGAGGTATGTTTTGTTTTAGCCTTTCCTCCCACTGCAAATGCCTGAAGAGCAAATGAATAATTGCACCTTTTTTACCTAAGAATTTTGGCCACAACCTTGCAATTGAATATTTTTTTATTTTTCTTTTGGCAATTTCCTTACTCAACAAAAAATCAAAAGATTTAAGTGTAGGCAGTGTGAAGAGAATTGATACAAGGATTGCAATCCCTGTTGCTTTCGCATATTCTGTAAGATATGCTCCATTCATAAACTCAAACATCATTGAGAACCATGCAGGTGGTAGATACCATATGCTAGATCCAGATGAAAGGTTTAAATGCAATGCTAGGGACTTTGTATGCCCTGTGCTTGACCAAACAACAAACCAGCCTAATACAGAAACCATTGTTAGGCTGGTTGCCCAGGAAAGGTGAGGTCTCAGAATCTTTATCCTCCACAATATTGAATAAAACAGTATTGTGAAAGATTGTGTAAATGCTGTAAAAAACACAGAGACCAAAATAAGACCTATAAAAGAAGTTGTTATTCCTAGAATTGCCTCAAAATTAAACCCAGAACTCAAATAAGGCTTCATTCTTAGGAATATTGTTGATGGAAGATTAAAGAATATTGACCAGATTGTTCCGAATATAAAAAGAACAAAAAGTTTTGCTTTCGCAAAATCTGAAGGAGACAAAGGAAGAGATCTTAAAAGCAGGTTTCCTTGATGAGAAAGGATCAAGTGCCCCATATTCAAGGAAGTGAAGCCTAAAAGTATAAAAAAAAGCAATGAAAGTGAAACAAAATTTGTAGTTAACAAAGATCCATATTGCCAAAGAACAGAAAAAACATAACCTATAGAAGCAAGGCCAACAAGTGGAATTAAAAAACCTATGTTTTCAGCAATTTTAGATTCAAGAATTTTTCCTAAGGTGCCGCCAATTTTTATAGAAATTCCTCTCCTAAATGAAATCAATTCCATTCTTAAGAGAGCATTGAATGCTGACCTTTTGTTCAAAGTCTTTCAATTATTTCTTGAGAAAGATCAAAATAGCTTTTTTCTTGAGCTTCTTTCCTGAAGAGTTTTTCGAGATTTCCAGGGTTTTCATTAATCTCTTTTTTGTCTAAATTGTGTTTTATTTGCCCATCAATAAGTATTGTGACTTTATCGCAAACCCTTTCAACAACCTCAACTATGTGGCTTGAATAAATGATTGTTTTTCCTTGTTTTGAAAAATCTTGAATAAGGTCCCTGAAAACAAGAACAGCATTTACATCCATTCCTGATAAAGGTTCATCTAGAAGAAGTATTTCGGGATTATGCAACACTGAGGAAGATATCATTATTTTTTGTTTCATTCCTCTTGAAAATGATGACATTTTTTCATGTATAACATGTCCAAGTTGGAAAAGGTCTAAAAGATCATCGATCTTGCTTTGAACTTCATTTCTTGACATCCCGTGAATTTCCCCAATCACATGGAGAAATTCATGGGGTGTTAAGTGTTCATATATCGTTAATTCTTCAGGAACAAACCCAATCAGCCTTCTTGCTTCAATCGGATTTTTGTAGGGATTTAGCCCATTAATTTTTATTTCTCCTGAATCAGGTTTTAATAACCCAAGAAGTAATTTTATTGTTGTAGATTTCCCAGCACCGTTTGGCCCCAGGTATCCGTGAATCATTTTTGGCTTTACGTCTAAAGAGATATTTCTTAATACGTTATTATCTCCATAAGACATGCATACGTTTTTTATTTCTATCATTATTTTCTAATTGTAAAATTATTTTGTAAAGTTTCCAATACCAAGTCTATACAAAAATGTGAGGATTAAAGATATAAGTATCATTGATGTTATTGGCATGTAAAAATTCCAATTCTTATTTTTTAAAAAAACATCTCCTGGAAGTTTGAAAATTTGTAATCCTGCAATTTCAAAAATATATACTATGAAAGAAAGAAGGATAACAAAAATTCCTAAAAATAAAATTGCTTTTGAAGCAGTCATTTTTCCATTTCTTCAAGCAGGCAAACCTCCACCTCTACCCTGGGTGCTTCACCTTGTGCTGCTATTATCTTTTTTACAATTAGCTCTGAAACTTGTCCGTCATCATTGTATATAACACCACTCAGACCATCTTTAATTGATTTTCCAACATTATCAGCATCGGGTCTTTTTGCATGATGCCTTTCAGGTCTTGGGTTTTTTTTCCTGTATTGGCTTTTTGGACATGGAAAAAAGGCATGAATTGTTAAACGTACTGGTCCACTAGCCATGCAAAGTTCATTTTCTCCAAATCCAAGTTTTATTTTTTCAATCTTTGCCATATGGCTAATATCCGCTTTATAAGACCTGCTTCCTTTAGGGTCTACGGCTGCAACAAATTTGCCTCTTCTGTAAAATCTTGGCCTGCCTTGTGGCACAGGTTTTCCTGGGATGGTGAACTTTATTATCATTGCTGAAGTACGCTCTCATCTATGTTTAAATTTGTCCAAACGCAATTTACGTCTTCAAGATCTTCCAATTGCTCCAATAGCTCAATTATTGAATTTTGCTTTTCTTGATTCTCAATCAAACTTCCTGCGTGGAAGATTATTCTTGTCGTTGTTTTTTCGCCCGTCCCCTTTTGCAGTGCATCGCTTGTTTCCGACGTTAGATTAAGAGGAACAGTGACAATCGTTTCGTTTTCAAATGTTTCAACTTCAAGATAATCCTCAATTCCAGAATCAATAAGTATCTCTAAAATTTCTTCTTCCTGCATTTTTTTAAAGATTTTTACTATGCCGCATTTTTTAAAAAGGTAAGAAACTGCTCCAGAACTTGCCAAGGTCCCTCCTTTCTTGTTTAGGACTGTTCTAACCTCTGCTGCTGCTCTATTTTTGTTATCAGTCATTATCTCTATAAGTATGCCAATTCCACCAGGAGCATAAGCTTCGTAGATTATTTTTTCAAACGAATTTGAATCAGAATTTTGAGCAGCTTTTATGGATGATTTTATTTTTTCTTTTGGGAAATTTAATTCTTTTGCTCTTTCGACAGCAGATCTTAAAGAGAAGTTGAAATTAGGATCTGACCCTCCTTCTTTTACAGCAACCATTATCTCTCTTGAAACCTTGGCGAAAGCTTTGCCTCTTTTTGCATCTACTGCAGCTTTTCTATGTTGTATATTTGCCCATTTACTATGCCCTGCCATAACTAAAAATTATGCTGGAATCCTGTAAAAATATTTTCTTCAGAGTTTTGTATTTTTTCAAAACCTAAGACAATATTGGTTTTTTCTGAAATGGGTATCCCTAATTTTATTTTTAAGTTTAAATCTAAATCTTCTGGCCACCAAACCACACTTTGAAAGTTTATTTTTTTACCCTCAGTAGAAAATTCTGCGGCAGTATTGCCTCTGAAGGTTCCAGCACCAAAATTTATATTTTCATTTCTCAAACCTGCAAAAAAGCTTGTATCGGAACTCTCCCACCATTCATGGTTTAATCCTATATACCAACTCTCTTTGAAAAATGTAAACCTGACCTCACTTGTAAGTTTTTCTGTTGATTGATTTTCATTCTTTAGGTAGAAAAGTCCTATATTGGAAGATCTTTCAAGTTCGTTTATGTTTGTGAATGTTGAATTTATAGATTCCGCTGTCTTGTTTATGTTTTCAGTTGTGTTTTTTATGTCCTGTAAAAAAGATTCTTCAGAAAGTGATGATGTCATTCCTTCGATGTCATCCAAGATTTCTTTTAATTCTTTTTCGAGACCATCTAGCCTTGAGTCTATTTCTAAATTATCAATTTCATTTTTTAAAGAGGAGACAGTTTCATCAGTTTTTTCAAGTATTGAATTTAGTTGCTCAGGCATCTTCCTGGTAGATTCTTTTATGTTTGATGTTGTTTCATTTAGGTTTGAAACTACCCCATCTGTCTTGGCGGTTATCTCTTTAACAGAGTCCCTTAACTCCTTGGTCATCGTGTCTACATTCCCTATTGTTGAGCTTAGTTTTGGCCCAATATCCTCCATAGTTATACTCATTTCTTCGAGTATTCTGTTAACCCCTAACAAGGTTGTCGTTCTTAGTTGCTTTATCACGCCTTCTAATTCTTTTACCGCATCATCTAAATTTGGTGTAGCTTCGTATATGCCAACAGCAGTTGCTTTATCTTGCAGGAATCCTTCTGGGACATTTTCATTACAGCCAGAATCTTCATCACCCGTTAATTCTTGAGGATCATCTTTTCCCTTTAGGGAACATGTGTAAATATCCAAAGATGCATCTCCAAGAAGACTTCCCGTGTTAACTGTGTAATAACTTCTATTTGGAACTTGTATACCTCTATACAAGCCCAAAACAACCATTGCTCCTCCAGCACCTGGGTCACTGTAAACACTATTTACCGTTCCGACCCTGACACCATTTTGTCTGACGTCAGCCCCTCTCACAAGTCCTTTTACATTCCTAAACCTTACATTAACCTCTAAGCCTTTTCTAGATTCAACGGTGTTCCAGCTAAACCAAAAAACCAACACTATCAAAATTGAAATCGTTAAAAATACGAAAAATCCGAGCTTGATTAGGTGTGATTGGTTGTTCATTCTTTTCTAATTATAAAATTCTTATTCATTAAGTTGGTAATCCTTTAATAAACTTGCTTAATTTTCTCAAATTTTCATCCTTGTAATCTATTTTTTTTGAATTTATGATTTTGTTTAGGTTTTTGTTATCTACAGTTGCTCCAACTACCCCATTTTCTATAAGTATTGCCTGTGTACAAACTTCCGATATGAAGGCTATATCATGGCTCACTATTATTGAGATTTTGGAATTAGACAATGAAGATTTGATAATCTCTATTATGCTTCTGGACCTTTGAGGATCAAGCCCTGTTGTTGGTTCGTCAAAAAGCATAATTTCAGGACTTGTTACGAGAGTTCTCGCCAAACCCACCCTTCTTGCTTGCCCTCCAGAAAGCTGACTTACAAATCTCTTTCTTATGTTTTCAACATTATCCAAGCCAACAGATTCTAAAATTTTTTCAATTTTTGAATCCCATTCCTCTTTCTTAACCCCTGTTGAATCCATTGCAAATTTCAAATTGCCTTCAACATTCAAAAAATCAAATAATGCTCCACCTTGAAAAACCATTCCTATTTTTTTTGACATCTTTTTTTTCTTAATGATCGTATTTTTCCAGACTGATTCCCCGTTTATCAAGACGTCACCTTCGTCAGGCCTTAAAAGGCCTCCTACTATTCGCAATAAGGTAGATTTTCCACAACCGCTTTGGCCAAGTATTCCAAAAACACCTTCAGGTATTGAATAATTAAAATTTTCTAATATTTTTTCACCTAAATTATGGCCAAAGGAAATATTTTTAATTTCAATTTTCATTTTTTAAAAAACAAGGACGGTCATTATTAAATTTGCTATGAGTATAAAGGTCATAGAGCCTACAACTCCGATTTGAATCCTTCTTGAAAGTTCTTCTGAACTCTGATGAACAGTCCAACCTTGGTAAAAGCTAACTATGGTAATTATTGCTCCAAAAATTACGCTTTTGTAAATCGAATGGAATAATTTTTCTATTTCAAATAAGTCTAAGATAGAGAAGGTCCAAGTGCTCCAGGACAGATGAAGAACTCTTTCAGCGGCAAAATATCCTGCAAAATTACCCATTACACAACCCAATATTGTCAAGCAAGGAAGTGCAACCATTAAGCCAATAAGCCTTGGGAAAAATAAAAATTGAATTGGATCTGTCGATATGCTTTTGAGAGCTTCAATTTGTTCGGTAATTTTCATTGTTCCTATAGATGCGGTTATAGCGCTTCCCGTCCTTCCTGCTACAACAAGTCCAACTAATATTGGGACAAGCTGGGTTACTAACATTTGAGTCACTCCGCCTCCCATGAACTCAGCACCTACCCCTGCTCTTCTAACTTCTTCTGCTATCAAGTAAGATGATGTTACCCCTGCAACAGCACTTGTTATAGCTACTATGCCAAAGGCATTTACTCCAGAACTTGATGAGAAATATACAAATTCAGAAAAATAAAATTTGTAAGGGCCATGAAGGCCTTCCCATATAGAAGAGACAAAACTTCCCAGGTTCCTGAATGCTCCTCTCCCCAAGTCGGAAGACTGTTCTGCAATGCTTTTTCCTATATTCAAGAATAAACGTTTCATTATGTTTTATTCTAGATAAATAATCTATATATCTCCTGTTGCTACTTGAAAAACCTCTCCCATCCCAAATGGAGAAATTAATTCCTTCATTGACATTCGGTTTTTATAAGAGTTATCTTCCATGAATATTTTTTCTGATGACTCTATTTTGTCTAAAGAGAAATTTGTTAATGTTTTGATTTTTAAGTTTTTTAAATCATGTTTTTTTGAAAGATCGGAAAATCTTCCCCATCTTACATCTGTTGTCCAGTCTGTTTCTCCTGGATTTGAAAATGGAGAAATTTGTTTGTGATTTTTAAAACCCCTTAAACTGTCTCCATGGATACTTTTCTTTCCGTAGTCTAAAAAAAGAAAACTTGAGTTTTTGAAATTTTGTTTTAAATTTTTTATGAACTTTTCTAAAGATGGATGAAATTCGATAATTTCATTCTTTCTAGGGCTCTTTAGATTTTTTAGAAAATCATTCATTTTTTCAACATCCCTCCACTTATTTTTCCATTTTCCGCTATCGTAAAACCAATATTCTTCAAGCCATTTCTTTTCCAATTTGAATCTCCTTGCTGGAAATGCGTCTAAAAATTCAATACCCAAAATCAAAGATTCTTTTTGTATGTTCTTTTTAAAGTATTCCTGAGGTCTTATTGTTTTTATATCACTGTTTTTAGCCCAGTCAACAATTGTGTAGTCCTTGATTTTCTTCAAGGCAGTAATTTGATTTGCAAAATATCCATCACCCCCACCAAATTCAACAATTTTTTTATAGCCCTTTTTTTCAATTTCAATGCAAACCATTTTTGCAAATATGTTACTCAGGTGTATTGGTGTGTAAAAGTCTCCGGAAGCCCCAGGTTCATTTTCTCTTTTTCTGTAATATCCTCTTTCTGGATGGTATAACGCAGTCTCCATCCATTCATCAGTTCTGTAGGTTTTGTTTTTGTTAAGCCATTTCATTATTTAATATGAATTCTATAATTTGAAATCTTATAATTGATACCTGATGAACAGAAGAAATGAATACGAAGAGATTGTTTCAAAGCTCGCTCGTTTGAGTAATCTTGATTTAAGTAGCGATGAAATTTCTATTTATTCAAAAGAATTCCCTAAACTTTTAGATTGGATGAATCAGATTTTAGAAAAGAATATTGAAACTGACGATCAATTTCACAAAAAAACAAGCGAGGGGGAAGAGGATATTCAAGTAAAGTCCCTTCCAAAGGATGTTATTTTGAAATTAGCAAATGCTTCAAAAGACGGTTATGTTTCTGCATCTAGGCCAAAAGGAAGAAAAACATAACCTTGTGAAAGATATCAAAAAGCTCGTTCTTGAATGTTGTAACCTCATGCTTGAGAAAAATGAGGTTAATGAGATTTCAGGGATAAGGTCTCGTTATTTAGAAAAAATTACCTCAAATCTAAAATTAATGAAAGATCTTGATGGGGAAAAGAGAAAATTACTTGGGATGGAGGTTAATTTAGCAAGGAATAGAGTAATTGAAAAATACAAGGAAAGACTAAAAGAAATTGATAAAGGCAAGGTGTCAAACTTAAGTAAAGAGCATTCTAGGAACAAGTATCTTCCTTCAAATAAAAAGGTTAATGGAAAACTTCATCCGCTAGAGATCGTTAAAAGAGAATCGGTTGAAATTTTTAAAACAATGGGGTTTTCAGTTGTTGATGGTCCTGAAGTTGAGTCTGAAAAGAATAACTTTTCACTATTAAACATACCAAAAGACCATCCTGCAAGAGATGAAACAGACACCTTCTGGCTAAATAGAGACTTGCTTTTAAGGACTCATACGTCTTCAGTTCAATCAAAAGTAATGCAGGAAGAAGAGCTTCCATTAAGAATTATTTGTCCTGGAAGAGTTTACAGGAGGGAGAATGATGACAGTACACATGCAAGCGTTTTTCATCAGATAGAAGGCCTTTTGATAGATAGAGAGGTTAAATTTTCAGACCTTAAAGGCTTGCTGGCTGAATTTTGTAAAGAATTTTTTGGAGACGTTACTATTAGATTTAGACCAGATTATTTTCCCTTTACAGAGCCATCTGCCGAGGTTGCAATTGCTTACAGTGGCAGCAAAAATGAAAATTGGATTGAGGTTGGTGGCTGTGGGATGGTTCATCCAAATGTTTTAGAAATGTCAGGAATCAACTCCAAGGACTGGAAAGGTCTGGCTTTTGGTATGGGTGTTGACAGGCTTACCATGCTTAGGTACGGAATAAAGGATATTAGGCTTTTGCTTGAAGGTGGTTCTAGGTTTATTGAGCAGTTTTGACCCAATATCTTACAGGGGGGAAAGTTTTGCTCTTTTCGACCTTGCCCTTTTAAAAAAGGCAATTTCAGATTTAAAAATAAAACCTAAAAATAAAGTAATTACAGTAAGGGGAACTAATGGAAAAACTTCTACTTCTTTGTTTTTAGATTCGATAATTAGGCAGAATAAATTCAACTGTATCACTTTCATATCTCCTCATGTTTTTAATCCAAATGAGAGGATATTGATGAATGGGGTAAAGATAGATATGTCCTTGCTGTCAGAATTTGATAAGCTTATATCTGTTTATGAAAAAAGTATAAAAAGGCAGTTTACTTATTTTGAAGCTTTGTTTTTGATTTGTCTTTTGTTAAACAAGCAAGAGGAGGCCGATTATCTGGTTCTAGAAGCAGGGCTTGGAGGCCCAAAGGATGCAACAGCATCAGTACTTTCAGATTTGATTGTTTTAACCTCTATAGGTCTTGATCATCAAGAGTTTTTGGGAGATACTAGGGAAAAGATACTAAAGTCAAAAATTTCAGATATTAAAGATGTCCAATTGATAACTTTTTCTGAAAACAAAAAGTATAAAGATTTGTTTTCAAAAAAAGTCATTTATGTCAAACCAGAACCCAATGAAGGTTTTTTGGGGAAAAATAAAATTTTAGCGATAACTGCAGCAAATTTTTTAAAAATGAATTTAAAAGAGGATGATTTAAATCTGGACTTTGGTATAAAAGGACGTTTTCAGGTCTTGAGAAAAAAACCATTTCTTGTTTTGGATGGGGCTCACAATCGAGAAGGTTTGATTTACCTGTTTCAGAATTTAAAAGACCTCAAGATAAAAAGAGCATTGGTAGGCATGAAGAAAGGGAAATTAAAAGATTGTGAAGAGGTTATTCGTAATTTTGGATTTGATGAAATTGCATGGTGCAACCTTCCTCAACCCTGGGATTCAGATTCTCCTCCAAAAGATTGGGATTATTTAAAAACAGATTCTGAAATATTAGAATGGGTTCTCGGAAGTGAAGAAGATTCTCTTATTGTTGGGTCTTTGTATTTAGCCTCTAGATTATTGAAATTGTTTAATGGAAAATTATAGAAAAGAATCAGGGTTTAAAGGTTTTGTTTTTAAATATTCAAAACAGTTGTATGTTCTTTTTGTCTCAATCGTTTCTTTTGTCTTTTTCATTAAAGCTTACGGAGATTCAAGTTCTTTTGAAGTTTTTGAAAAAAGGTCGGATAATGTTAGCATTTATGTCGGATCCTTTACTGATTCAGAAGCTTTGGAAAGTTTTTTGTTTAAATTTTCATCTTGGTCAAATGAAGAGTCTCTAAACCTGTATCCTCCTCCTTATATAAAAGTTAAAAGAGATAATAATAATATGATAGTAACTTGGGGTCCTTTCAATCATGATTATGCAAAAGAGATGTTGGAAAAGATCTTAAATAGATGGAATGTATTGGCGGAAATAAAAAATGAGTGACTTTTCTTCTCTTTGGTCTAGTTTGGACAAGTCTGTTATAGATGATTTAAATAGAGAGTGTGACAAGTTGTCAGGAGAGCCAGATGGAGAGTGGTATGACGAAGTTTTATACCATATCGCAAAAACTGGTGGAAAGAGAGTTAGGCCGAAGTTCTTACTTATCATGCTTGATTTCTTCAAATGCAAGATCGACAAGAGGGCTATAAAACTTGGTGCGCTTGTTGAAACATTGCATCAAGTCAGTCTTTTGCATGATGACGTGGTTGACGATGCCCCAAAAAGAAGATCAGAAATAAGTGTAAATTTAGGATGGGGTCCAAAAACAGCAATACTTCTAGGGGATTTTTTACTAGGTAGGGTTTTGGAGGTTTTGTCAGAAGATCATGACAGAAAGGTTATAGGAGATTTTGCAAGAGCTTCAAGAGCTTTGTCAAGAGGAATTCTTTTAGAGCATGAAGCTAGATATGATTTTCAAGTTTCCGATGGCCTTCTTTCCAGGATAGCTCAAGAAAAAACAGGTTCTCTCTTCAGGCTTTCAGCTGAGATTTCGGGAAGGATAGCTGGGCTTAATGAAGACAAGGTTAAATCTTTAGCTTTTGCTGGAGAGCTGATAGGGGAAAGTTTTCAGCTGATTGATGATTGTTTAGACTGGGTCGGCGGAGAGACTGTTGTTGGAAAACCTACCGGACATGATCTTTTGGAAGGCTTTGTGAACAGGCCTTTAGTTCGTTTGCGAGAAAAGCATATTTTTGAACCGGGGGATTATCCAAGAAAACATGATATAAAAAAATGGAAGACTTGGGTGAAGAGCAATATTGCTGAAATAAGCGATTTGATGATGGATAAAAATATAGTGGAGGACTGCATAACAGAGGCTGAGGCACTTTTAAAAGAGGCATTTGAGATCATGCAATCAATTCTCCCAAAAGACTGTAACTTTAGCCCTGAATCATGGCTTGAGATTTTTTCAAGGAGGATGAAATGAAGAATAAAAAAGGATGGATTGTGTTTTTTGTTATATTGTTGCTGACGTTGTTTATAGACGATAGTGATTTGAATTACCCAGGAGGCTCTAGTATAGCTTTACTTGACATCAAAGGCGCAATAATGCAGGAATCTTCTGGAATGAATGTTGGAAGCAGGGCTGTTGCAAATGCTATTTTAGATGCAGCAAAAAACAATGACATTAAGGCTCTTTTCTTGGATATAAATAGTCCTGGAGGAACTGTTGGGGGTTCTCAGGAAATATATTGGGCTTTAAGAAAATTTAGAGAGGCAGAATACACAGATGAAAACATGGTGACAAAAAACAAGATAATACATTCTTACATTGGAGAGCTTGGTGCTTCAGGAGGGTATTATGCTGCGAGTGCTTCAAATCATATTTCATCACTACCCTCTTCTCTCGTGGGTTCAATAGGGGTTATTTTTTCAAATTTCAACTTTGTGAAGCTTATGGAAAAAGTTGGAATTCAAGATCAAACTTTTACCGCTGGAGAGTATAAGGACCTAGGGAGTTCTTTCAAGGATATGAGTGATGAAGACAGTATTGTCATCCAGGAGATGATAGATGAATCCTATGAAATCTTTGTTCAGGATGTTGCTTGGGGAAGAAAGGATTTAGGTGTCGAAGGTGTGAGAAGCCTTGCAAATGGCTGGGTATATTCAGGTAATAAAGCTTTAGAAAATGGATTGATTGATGCTGTTGTTTATAGCCATGAGGATGCCTTGAACAATCTTTGTAAAGAGATAGGAGAGAGTAATGGCTGTAAAACTTTTTCAATTACCCCAGAATCAGACCCTTTTGGAGATATATTTAATATTCTTGGCCGTTTTAGCTTTTTAAATAAAGAGCTTTTTGCAATTTATTAAATTAAAATATAACCGATGATAGTACAGGCAGAACCTAGGGAGCTAATCATAACTTGCTTAAATTCTTATGCTAATTTCAATTTAGCTTATTGGAATTATGCAGATCCTGGAAAAATTGTAAGATTTTGGGTTGGATATAGAGAAAGAGCAGAATTCTTAATTTCAGAAATGGATGATTCTTCTGAAAAAGAAGAGATGGTTGCAAGGATTTTTGAAGCTGATAGAGTTGTTTTATCCAAAAGGCTAGACAATTTTCGAGTTAAGGATTTCATAAATTTGCCAAGGGATGATGTCCCTTTTGAAAGGTGGTGGTGGTATCTTGACTTGATACAAACAAAGTTCATAAAGCCTAGAGAGGGTTTTATAGGAACTATGCCTCAGTCAGTTTCTAAGTTATTTGGCTTTGGTGTTGAGGAAGTTGTTGAGGAAGAAACCACAATAGATCTATCCAACTTGAAAATTGGAAAAGTTTGGATTGCTCCAGGATGTATTGTTTGTAATGCTTGTGAGGAAATATGCCCAGAAGTTTTCGATGTCCAAGAGGAAACTTGTGTCATTAAGCCAGAACCTGATCTTGAATTGGTGCAAGATATAGTTGATGCAGCTGAAGCTTGCCCTGTAGAGGTTATCAAATTTCAGCCAGCATAGCTGCAAAATGAAAAAGATAGCACTAAGGGTTAACCCAACCGACAGGAGAGTTGATTCTTTTTTAAAAAAGATAATTGACGACCTGAATTCTTTTTCAATAAATCCAATATTGCTCAATGAAGATGCTGGATTGAGGAATATGTATGTTGAAAAAAGACAATACCTCGAAGAAGATTTTGATTTGTTGGTGGTCTTGGGCGGAGATGGAACGATATTGAATGCAGGAAGGATGTCTGCAACAAGGCAAATTCCGATTCTTGGAGTTTCCATCGGCTCTTTTGGATTTTTGACAAGTACGAATATAGACAACTTCAAAGAAACTTTCAAATCAGTTATTGAAGGTAAGTATATTCTTGAAAACAGGCCTCTTTTGGAAGGAAGCATAAAGAGTAAAAGTTTTCTTTCTGTTAATGATTTGGTTGTTTCTCATGAAGGACATTCCTCAGTTTCTCCTTTTGAAATTCGAATTAATGATTCTCTTCTCAGGTATAAAGGAGATGGCCTTGTTGTTTCTACATCTACAGGATCAACTGCCTACAACCTTTCGGCTGGAGGTCCTGTTGTAGACCCTGAGATGTCCTGTATGCTTTTAACTCCCATTTGTGCGCATTTGATAGGCGTTAGACCGATGGTTATTTCTGATAAGGTTGTTTCTGTTTCTCCGCTAAAAGAAAAAAAGTATTCCCTGTCTGTTGATGGACAGCATGCAATAAGGTTTTCCAATTCTGATTGTTTGAGGATAAAAATAAGTGATTTGTTTTTCAAGCTGATAAGAAGTGAAAAATCTGCTGAATTTTGGACGGTTGTCAAGGAAAAATTTCATTGGGGAAATTGATTTGATTTACGGATTTTTGTTTTTTTTGTTTGACTGGCTGTCTCAAGGGGAGATTTACAAATATGAAGGAAGTATTTTTAGAGATCAGGTATTTTACGAATCAAAGGAGTCTGTAAGTGCAGATATTGTTTATTATCTGGTTGCAGGAGAAAAAAATGAAGATGGCACAATTGCTGTTAGTTTTATCTGTCAATCTGAAAATGAAAGATCTGACTTAAGCCAAAATCAAATAAACTTAATTAGGGAAGTCTGTTTACCTGAATTTGAAATTAACTTAGAAAAAAGCAAACCCTTTCTTCCTGAGCATCTGGGTTTTGGGCCATATGAGATTTATACACACTCTTATTTAAAAGAGTTAGATGGAAAAAATATAAATGGAAAAATGACAGAAGATGATGTTTTGTATGTATGGAATTTAGACTATATTCCAGAAGAAAAAAACAAAACAGTAAAAATGATTGGAGAATTTTCAATAAAAAACGACAAGGGACTTATCCCTACAGAAAAAAACATTATTTTTCATATTTTTTACATATATGAAGATGAAAAAATAAAAAAATTTGAAATGATGTTTGATTATTTGATAAAGCCATTTAATGTTAATTCAAAGCTAAAGGTTAATTTAAGTTTGGTCGAAGATGTTTAAAGGAAACTTTAACAAAAACCTATCAAGGCATATTCCTTCTGATTTTTCATTCGGAAATCTTTTTGGAAAATTTTTACTTTCTGTAATTTCAATTATTTCAATCTACAGTCTTGTAATTTATGTAATTGATGCAAGAAGCCAAAACCAGATTCCAGAAATTATTGAAATAATACCTCCCCCAGGGAATCTTCCAAGAGAGCACATTGCATATGTTGAGTTTAACATTCCTTTGAATGAGTTCTCTGTTTTTGAAACATTGGTCTACAGGATTCATAAGAGTGATGGAACCATTTCTGTGAAAAAAAAAGTTGCTGATGCAGGAAGGTTGATAGTAAAAGACAATGGAAAAAGTTTAATTTTTATGATAAACCTGCAAAATCTCCCAGCTGTAGGAGAAACAATAGTCGTTGACATGTCCGGAGTTCGTTCAAGAGCGGGAAATGGCTTAATTGATCATCATCTTAAGTATGACATTACTGACGAAAGTCCTGATTTGATTTTTGAACAGCTTCTTACAAAACTTTCCCTTAGTGATTTAAAAAAATTATGGGATGAATGGCTTGGTAATTTATGAAGGAATTTAAGTTGATTGAAGAGCAGATAAACTCCTGTATGCTTTGTAATTTAGGCAAGTTGAGAACAGAAGAATCTTGGAATTCTGTTCCAGGAGAAGGCCCCCTTGATTCAAAGGTAATGATGATTGGAGAGGCTCCTGGAAAAGACGAAGCCTTGCAAGGAAAGCCTTTTGTCGGAAAGGCGGGAGTTTTTTTAAATGGTGTTTTGAAAAATTCTTCAATTGACAGGAAGGATATCTTTATTACAAATGTCATTAAGTGCAGGCCTCCAAATAATAGAAATCCTTCATATGAAGAAATTGATATATGCACCTCTTGGTTAGCAGCTCAATATGAATTAATATCTCCAAAACTTGTCATACTTTTAGGCCAAGTTGCACTAAAGGGGTTTTTTGACAAAAAATTAAAAATTGGGTCAGTTAGAGGCAAGATGATTAATTATTTAGGGATTAATGTTTTTTCAACATTTCACCCTTCTTATGCACTAAGGAGTGAGGTCGGTAATCAGATTTTTAGGAAAGACATGAAAATGATAGGATTATGGATCAAAAACAATCTTAAAATTTAAAAAATGATTATTCTTGTTGCATTTATAGATTTCTTTAAAATTATTCTTTTCTTGAGAATTATTTTAAGTTGGTTTAATGTAAGTTGGAGTAGTCCGTATTTTTTTTGGATAGCTGATGTTACAGAGCCTGTACTTAGGGTAGTAAGACCTATTTTCCCTTCTGTCAATGGGATAGATTTTTCTCCTATAATTGCTTTTTATCTGTTAGATTTAGTAAAAATGTTTTTTTCTGGACTAGTATGAATTATTTATTTAAAGAAGACGAAGAAGTGCAGAAGATAATTAATTCTGAAATAAAGAGACTAGAGCAAGGTATTGAACTGATAGCAAGTGAAAATGTTACAAGCAAGAATGTAATGCTTGCTCAAGGAAGTCCGTTAACAAATAAATATGCTGAAGGGTATCCATCCAAGAGATATTATGGCGGATGCGAAGAGGTTGACAAGGTTGAAAACCTTGCTATAGAAAGGGCAAAGAGGATTTTTAATTGTTCATATGTAAATGTTCAACCACATTCAGGCTCTCAGGCAAATCAAGCAGTTTACTCAGCACTCCTAGAGCCAGGAGACACAATACTCTCACTTTCTCTTTCAGATGGGGGTCATTTATCCCATGGGCATTTTGTCACGCAGGTTGGAAAGATATTTAAAATTTCAAATTATTCACTTAATGAAGAAAGTGAATTGATTGATTTTGAGCAGGTTGAGAAGGTTGCAATTGAGACAAAGCCAAAATTAATTATTTGTGGATACAGTAACTACTCCCGGATAATTGATTTCGCAGCCTTTAGGAAGATTGCTGATTCTGTAGGGGCTTTTTTATTGGGTGACATAGCTCATATTTCCGGACTAGTTGCTACTGGGCATCATCCTTCCCCCTTTCCTCATTGCCATGTTGTTACAACTACAACTCACAAAACATTGAGAGGTCCTCGTGGAGGAATGGTCATGAGTTCAGATAGTCAAATTTCAGAAAAAATAGATAAGGCTGTTTTTCCTGGAATGCAAGGAGGCCCTTTAATGCACGTCATTGCAGCAAAGGCGATTGCCTTCGGAGAGATTTTAAAACCTTCATTTAAACAGTATATTGGTCAGGTTGTAAGGAATTCAAGATCGCTGTCTGGTTATTTGGATTCTGAAAATTTGAGAATTGTTTCAGGTGGGAGTGATAATCATCTTTTTTCATGTGATTTAAGAAATTGGAACCTAACAGGAAAAGAAGCAGAGTTTTTATTGAACTCTGCAAATATAACTGTTAATAAAAATACGATACCAAAAGATCCCCAAAGCCCTTTTGTGACAAGCGGCATAAGGATTGGAACACCTGCTGTAACTACAAGAGGTATGAAGGAGCCTGAAATGAAAAAAATCTCTCTTTTGATCGCAAGATTGTTAAGAGATAAAGAAGATTCTGAAGAAATAAAAAATGAGGTACTTGACCTTTGTCGACAATTCCCCCTCTACATATAGCCTACCTTTGTATAGGCACGAACCTTGGTTCATTGGATTCAAATTTAAGCAATGCACGTTTAGAGGTATCTAAATGGCCAAGAACAAGAGTTCTTAAAGAGTCCATAATCCTGAAAACTTCTCCCTGTGGTCCAGTAGAGAATCAGGGGGATTTTTTGAACCAGTTATTAAAAATTGAAACATTTTTAAGTCCTTTGGCAATAATCGACCTTATTCAGATTACAGAAAACAAGATGGGGAGAATAAGAAAAGGAGTTCCTGAAAAAGGTCCAAGGTTGATAGACATAGACCTTATAGAGTTTGACAAGCTTGTAATTTCTTCAAAAAGATTAACTTTACCCCACCCCTCAAGGAGGGATAGAGGGTATATCTCTGAATTGTTCAAAGACATAAAAAATAAAAATGAATAATTTCAAATTTTCTTTTAAAGAAGAGATGAAAGACTCTTTTGACCTTTTTTTAAAAGAAGATAGAGTTTTTTCTGACGTAACAACTGAATCTTTAGGCATTTCTGGCAAGGGTTTAGCCAGGATTGAATCTAGAACAAAGGGCGTTATTTCTGGCTTGAAGATTGTGAAGTTTTTTTTAAATTATTTAAAGTTAGATCATGAAATAATCTATGAAATCCAAGATGGAGAGAATGTAGATCCAGGAGATTTAATTTTTTCCTTCAAGATGGATGCCAAAAAGATTTTGAATCTAGAAAGGATTATTTTAAATATGCTTTCGAGATGTTCCTCAATATCTACAGAAGTGAAAAGATGGACCAAGATATCCAATAATTACAATGTAAAACTTTTAGATACAAGGAAGACGAGTCCTGGAAATCGTTACTTGGACAAATATGCAGTATTGGCTGGGGGAGGTTTTAATCACAGATTTAATTTAGAAGATGAAATACTGATAAAAGAGAATCATTTGGTTTTTTTCAAAGATTTAAATTCAGCTATCAAGGAAATACGTAAGAGTAACAAGAAATCCAAAATAATTGTTGAAATTGAAAACATGGATCAACTCAGAGAGGTTGTAGTTCTCGATGTGCAAAGGGTTATTTTGGACAATTGGGATTATGAAAAAATAAGCTCCGCTATATCTTTGATAAAAAATAAATTAAAAGAAGTTGAAATATCAGGTGGTGTAAATTTCTCAAATTTTGAAAGTTACTGCTTGTTAAAGCCAGATTTTATTTCTGTTGGGGCGATTACAAATCCAAAAAAAAGTTTTGATATGTCTATGTTAGTTGAAGGTCAATAAGAATATTTGAATTAAATAAATTAAGGAAAACAAGAATCTTCCAAAACCACTTGCTAAAACCCCAAGAAGTGCTCCTTTTGCCACCTTGTAGCTTTTTTCTTTAGATCCATGAATTTTCATTTCCCAAAGAAAAGATCCAACAAAAGCTCCAATAAATATTCCCCACGGAGGTATTACTGGGGAAAATATCAAAATTCCACCCAGGCATGCCCAGGGAGTTCCTTTTGATGAGTCGTTTTTCTTCAAGACCCCCGTTCTTATCAAATGTTCAATAACGCTATTTAGAACCCAAATTAAAACACCAATAATGAGAGGCCAAAGGCCATTTTCCTTACCGCTATTAGTCCAAGCTAGAAAAGTCATAAATAATAGAAGTTCAATACATGGGATTATTGGGAAAAAACTTAACAAAGAAAAAATTATGCTAAAGATAATTATTACTATTTCTACAAGTTCCATACGCAGTTTGATTTTTTAATCGAAAGTTTATTTTAAAATAGTCAGTTAATGAATGACAAGTCTTTATTGGTTAGAAAGATAAAAAAGCTAAAGAAAGAAAAGAATGCTTTGATTCTTGCTCATAATTATGTAGTGCCTGAAATTCAAGATTTAGCAGACTATGTAGGAGACTCCTTGGGGCTGTCAAGAAAATCTGCTGAGGCTGAGAATGAATTAATTGTTTTTTGTGCTGTTCAATTCATGGCTGAAACAGCAAGTGTTTTAGCTAAGAAAAATCAGAGAGTTTTATGCCCTGACCTAAATGCGGGGTGTTCTCTTTCAGAAACCATAACAGCTGAAGACCTTAGGAAATGGAAAAAAGAATATCCTGGAGCCGTTGTTGTAAGTTATGTAAACACCTCAGCAGAAGTCAAAGCAGAAAGTGATTACTGTTGTACTTCTGGAAATGCATTAAATGTGGTAAATTCAATTCCAAAGGAAAAAGAGATTCTTTTTTTACCTGATATGTTTTTGGGATCATGGGTTCAAGAAATGACAGGAAGAAAGATGCATATTTGGCCTGGAGAATGTCATGTTCATGCCTCTCTCCCCCCTGAAAGGATTCAAAAATTAATGAAAACAAATTCTGAGGCAGATTTCTTAATTCATCCTGAATGTGGTTGCTCCACTTCTTGTATGTATCTTTCTTCTGTTGGGAAGCTAGAAAAAGAACCTTTTATACTTTCTACTGCTGGAATGGTTAAACATGCAGAGAAGAGCAATGCTGAGACATTTGTAGTTGCTACTGAGACTGGAATACTCCATCCTTTAAAAAAATCCCTACCGGATAAAGAATTTATTCCAGCTTCAGACAACATGGTTTGTCAATACATGAAAATGGTAACATTGGAAAAACTTTACCATTCTCTAAAAGAAGAAGAATATGAGGTTGTTGTTAAGGAGCCTTTGAAAAGCAATGCAAAAAAAGCAATAGTTCGTATGTTGGAAATCGATGCATAAAGACATAAAAAGAAAATCAACATCAGACTTAATTATTTCAAGACCAACTGAAAAAGGTAGAGAAAAAAACAAACTTCCAATAACAATTCTTTTGGACAATGTAAGAAGCGCAAGAAATGTGGGTTTAATTTTTCGTTTAGCTGACTGTGTAAACGTAAATGAAATATGGATGTGTGGAATTACTCCTTATCCCGGCTTTACGGAGCATGCTACAAACCAAATCAATAAAACAGGTGTAGGAGGGAGTGTAGAGACAGTTCCTTGGAGATACTTTAAAAATGAAATGGATGTAGCGAAGGAAGCAAAAGACAAAGGGTATTATGTTGTTTCCTATGAGCAAGCTGAAGGTTCAAAAAAATGGCCAATCAAGATAAAGAAAAGAAAACTTCTTCTTGTTTTTGGACATGAGATAAAAGGCGTTAGCGATTATTTTTTGGAAAACAGTGATGAAGTCGTTGAACTTCCAGTAAGAGGTATAACTAATAGCTTGAATATTGCCTTATGTGCAAGTGCTGTTCTTTACGAAATGCTAAACCAGTTTGATAGCTAGTCTTCTTTTTCAGGCAAAGACGGAACATTAATCATTGTTCCAATTTTTAATTTTGCGGGATCTATCCCTGGATTTAATTCTTGCAAAATCGGAACCGTTGTGTTAAGAGCTCTTGCTATGCTGTCCAATGTGTCACCTTTTTTTATCTTGTACAAACCATCATCTTCTGGATAGTCAGAATTCCATTGGTCTCTAAGTGGTATTTTCAATTCTTGGCCAATTTTTATTGAATCTGCATCTTCAATTTCGTTTAGTTCCTGTATAGATGTAATTGTCACACCCCATTTTTTAGCTATAGAAGTTAGATTTTCTCCAGATTTCACAATATGTATGTCGAAATCTAAATTTTCTTCATTTTCCCCTTCTTCAAAAATTGTATTTTCAGAAGGTATTTTTTCTTCTTCTTCTTCTTCATTTACCTCAAGATAAACAGGAGATTCTTTATTTGTCTTTGTCTCAAGAAAAGTTATTTTGCTTTCTTCAGCCTGGTTGGGAATTGCCTTTTGAACTAAAAATATTAAAACAATAATAAAAACTACAGGCCAAAAATTAAGAGTATTTTTTTTGACGTATTTCATTGGCGAGGTTGAGGGAGATCCAATGCCTGGGTGGGTTCATTAGAAAACTCCCTCAACTTTAGTTTAGGTAAAGCAAAAGAGAATTTAATTTTCATGCAACTAGCTTTGAATAGCTTTTTGATTATTTATTAAATATTTTTTTGAAATCAATGTTGCTATTTGTGAAATTTCCTTTTTCCTGTATTACTTCGTTATCTAAGATTATCTTTCCCTCTTCACGAAGGTCTAAAATCATGTCCCAATGTAAGGCACTGTTATTTTTTGAACCACTTTCAGGATACCCCTTCCCAAGAGCCATATGGAATGTTCCTCCAATTTTTTCGTCAAAAAGAATATTTTTAATGTGTTTGTCAATAGAGTAATTTGTGCCTATTGCAACTTCTCCCGGTATTTTTGCACCTGGGTCCAGGTTTATAAGAGAAAGCAGATGTTCTTCCCCTATTTTTGCTGAAGCGTCCGCAACTTCTCCATTTTTAAAAATCAGGTTGATATCTTGAACAAGAACACCTTGGTAAACTGTTGGCCATTTATATCTTATTCTTCCTTCTACAGAGCCTTCTACAGGAGCGGTAAAAACTTCTCCATCTGGAAAATTCAACCTTCCTGAACATGGTATCCAGGTTCTTCCTTCAACCTCCATTTTTAAATCAGTGTCATGGGAAATCACTCTTAAGATTTTTCCTTTGTTTAAGATATTAGCAAGTTTGTTTTGTTCAGTTTCAAATTCCTTCCAAAATACAGAAGGATCATCGAGATGAAGGTTTCCAGCACGGTAAACGAATTTACAAAAATCTTCATAGGGCATTCCCGCCTCTTTTGCAAAAGCTTCTGTTGGCCATAATGTACCAACCCAATGAAAATCACCATCAGCAGATCTTTTTAAGGTTATGTCTCTTATCTTTTCCGAACCTTTGTAAAATGTTGATATTTTTTTTGTATCAACCTTTGACAAAAGCCTTGTATCTGTTGTTGCATTTATTCCTATTCTTGCATCAATTGTTTTTGCTTCAAGCAAAGATGTTTGAAAAACATGAGTTAGTTGTTCGTCATTACTATTTTCAATAAATATAGGTGTGCAAGAATCTATATGTATATTTGTTTTTGGATGAGCTTTTGCCTTTAAAACCTCTTTTAAAATTTCTTTTATTAAGGGTTCTGCCAAGGGTGTTGTATTGATTGCAACTTCCCAATCAGGCTTTACGCCTAGAGAGTAGTTCACAAGAACATTTGCAAGTTTTTTTGCCATATCTTTCATCGTCTTAAATTTTATGCCAATAAAATAACTTTATCTTGAAAAAAGAAATTGAAAAATTGTGTTTTGCTGGGTTAAGGCTTCGTGAAGAAGGTAAAAAATCAAAATTTGTACAACCTGATGGTTCGTGGTTTTGTCTTGATTTAAAGCAAATAAAGGTAAAAACTTGGCAAAACAGAGGCAAAAAAGGGGCAAGAATTTCAAATGGATGTGAGGTTTTGGATGGATGGCTTCTTTTTCCGCCTGGCGGAGTGAATAAAAACAATGACATTCCAGAAGGTATCCCAAAGTTGGTTTCTCTAAGGGATATTGCCCTTCTTAATAAGAATTTCGAAAAGGAGCTTTTGACTGAGCCAAAAAATCAAGGTTTAATAAATGCAATCTATTTCACCTCAAAGTCAATAATTCAAGGAGCTGAGAATCTGGGAATGAAATCTCTCACTAAGCCAAAATCAATTATCGATTTTATGAAAATGTATACAACTAAAATTATTTAATTTTTTCAGCTTTTCCATTTGAAGGGCATATGTCTGAAAGAAAACATTCAAAACATCTAGGTTTTCTTGAATTACATTCTTGCCTTCCTAGCCTAATAAGTCTTCCCGAATAATCAATCCATTCTTTTTTAGGTAAAACTTTCATCAGGTCGATTTCAACCTTTTCAGCATTTTTTTGCTTTGTTAAACCAAGCCTTCTTGATATCCTTCCTACATGAGTGTCTACAACAACTCCTGAAATCTCTCCATATTGCCCCAAAAGAACATTGGCTGTTTTTCTACCCACCCCTGGGAGGTTTATTAAGTCATTCATATTCATTGGGACTTTTCCACCATGTTCTTGGATGATTTTTTTTGAAAGATTTATTATTGATTTTGTTTTTTGTTTGTAATACCCACTTGATCTTATTAAATTTTCAACTTTTTCAGGTTTTGCTTTTGATAAAAGTTCAGCAGATGGAAAAGATTCAAAAAGCCCAGGTGTTAGTTTGTTTATTTGTTTGTCTGTAGCTTGTGCTGAAAGAACAACAGAGATTAATAATTCAAATTCATTCTTGTAGTAAAGTTCTGTTTCGGTATCCGGGTATTGTTTTTTTAACCGTTTAAGCAATTCATTTATTTGCATAGGAGATAAAATCATATATTACGATGCGGGCAAAGTCTTTAATCATTGACCTAGACGATACTTTATGTAATACCTTTGGAGATTTGGTCTTTAACGCTCACCTGGATGCATCAAAGGCGATGGTGGACGCAGGTTTCCACATGTCTGTTGAACAAACTTTCAAAGAAAGAATAAGAATTTTAGAAAAAACAATATCTGATAATTTTTCAAAAAGTTTTGAAGATGTATTAAAGGAAGAGATTGGTTGTTCTGCGCAAGAGCTGGAAGCCGGATTTGACGCCTATTACAACAGGGATGTCAAGGATATAACTCTTTTTCCTCTTGCTGAAGATTTTTTAAATCTCTGCTCTTCTTTAAAGATTGCACTTGTAACAAAAGGCCACAAAGAAACTCAAATGAAAAAAATCAAAAAATTAAACATAGAAAAATATTTTGATTATGTTTCAGTAGTCAATATTTCAAATTCAAAAGAAGAAGAGTTTAAAAGAATAATGACTAAGTGGGAAATGAACCCAACTGAAGTTGTTGTTCTTGGAGATAGGCCGGATTCAGATATTCATCCTGGAAATAAGTTAAACATGGTTACTGTGAGATATAAATCTGAGCACTATATGAAAATGAAACCAAGAAATGACTTAGAAATTTCTGACTACGAAGTTAAATCTTATAAGGATTTAATTTTACTCTTTGAGAAAAACTTCATTTGACCAGTATTCAGGCTGAATCCAACTTGATATTATTGATCTGTATTTTTCGTAGGAAATGTAATATGTTACTTTTGGCCTGTCAAAAGAATCGAGAAGTTCGGCTTGGACTTTCCCCCCTTTTCTCAGGTCCATATTTTCTTCATAAGGAAAATTAAATTTGTATGTTCTTAAAACCTTTCTGTATTTATCCATAATTTTCAGAGTATGCACATCGCCTTCACATGTCAAGACAGGGCACATTCCTTCCGGAGCACCGTAGTTTAACATTGCTACAGCAATGTCACCGGTATCGCTGATGATGTCTATTTTTGCTAAAATTGGAACAAATTCACCGTTTCCAAGTGGTTTCCAGCCATATTGAAAATCCATTTCTATATTGCCATTTAGATGTCCCCAATTATGGTTGTCAATTTCATTTTCTAAAATATTTTCTGTTGTTATTTTTTCTACACCATTAAGGCCACATTCAATTGAACTTTCTATAGAAGCCGAATCTTCAGACGAGAAAATTATCTTTTCTCCATATCTTGTTAGAGTTCCGGAAGAAGATCCATCACTAAATTCAAAAAGAGATGTCTCCCCATCTTCCATTGGGATGGTTATTTTGGCTATTGGAGAATAGCCATCACCTCTCATAAGTTCAACAAAATTACTTTTTTCTTTATTGTCAGAAGTTCTATATAGCTGGATAAGGGGGTCACTGAGGAGATCGTTTTTTTCTTCCTTGCTGACTTCGAAAGACAG
>CAZFBE010000001.1:13272-15094 GCA_964517115.1 uncultured bacterium | reverse complement strand
AGATTATTGTTATCATGAATCTGGATTTGATGGAAAGAATATTAAAGATTTTGGATCAATGGGTGATTTTTCAATTGGTGCAAGTTTTGAATTGAACAATAGCTTAGATGTTGAATTCTTGAAAGAGCAAACAAAACTTTATTACGAACATGAAGTCATTCATTTGAAGTGTCAAAAAAAGAAGATAAAAAAGATAGCGATTGTCTCTGGAGCAGGTGCTAATTTCCTCAAGGAGGCTGCAGTAGAAAATATTGACCTTTTGATAACCGGAGAGGCTGAAGAGTGGTCAATGCATGAAGCCATTGAGCATAACGTAAACCTGTTTGCATGTGGACATTATGCAACCGAAAGAGTTGGGATACAGATGTTGAATCAGTATTTGAACAAGAAATTAAATATTGAATCTATATTTTTTGACATACCAAATCCCATTTAGCCTATGATTAGCACATGAGTGATCCTTTAGACAAAAAATATACTCTAAAAGAAGCTGAGAAAACAATCCCTTCACTCAAGAAGGATTTTAAAAAAATTGTAGCTCTGAAAGAGAATCTAGATAAGATTGGATTTGATATAGTTTATGGAACATTTAGAGAAGGATGTTCTCCAAATGGAACAGGATCCCTTCCTAAGGATTTTTTAGATTTCTGTAATATTATTGAAAAAAAATTTCATAAGTTGGGTATCCTTTTAAGATCTCTTGAAGAAGGGATAGTTGACTTTCCTTCAGAGAGGAAAAAAAAAGATATTTTTTTAACATGGATTTATCCAGATGAAAACATAAATTTTTGGTATTTTCCAGATGAAGGATACCAAGAAAAAAAATCAATTGAAGATTTTTAATTCTTTAGACTACAATTATGCTGTGCGGACAAGGCGCGACCGGCGAGGCCCTCGGCCAGCTGGTTTTGTCCGCACTTTTTTATTATGACAAGATACCCCCTAAGTTCATACAAAGGAGAAAGGGCAGAGGTTTCTATTGGAAACGTTTCCTTTCGAGAAGATGCTTTCGTAACGATAGCCGGACCATGTTCTGTTGAAAGTCAGGAGCAGATATTAAAAACAGCAGAAACTGTCTCAATGCTAGGAGCTTCAATCCTTAGGGGTGGTACATACAAATACAGGAAAAGCCCTTACACCTTTTCCGGATTAAAAGAAAAAGGAGTTGATTATCTCGTTGAGGCTTCTAAAAAAGCTTCCTTGCCTGTTGTCACAGAGGTTATGTCAGTAGAGAAGGTCAGCTACTTGGCCGAAAAAGTTGACATGCTTCAGATTGGAAGTAGGAACATGCATAACACCCCACTCCTTAAAGAGGTTGGAAAGATAAACAAGCCAGTCATCCTTAAGAGGGGCTATATGGCAACTATTGAAGAAACCCTCCTTGCTGCAGAGCATATTGCTAAAGAAGGCAATGAAAGCATTGTTCTATGTGAAAGAGGTATAAGGTGTTTTGATAACTCTTTGAGATTTACTCTTGACTTGGCAGGTGCTATACTTTTGAAAGAAAGTTCAAAATTCCCAGTAATAATTGACCCTTCTCATGCAACAGGCAGGTCTAATCTTGTTAAGCCTTTGTGTTTAGCTGCTTTGGCTGCCGGATTGAATGGGATTATGGTCGAGGTCCATCCAGAGCCAAGGAAGGCCCTTTCAGATTCAGAACAAAGTTTAACTTTTGATGAATTTGCAGATTTGATGGATTCTTTGTCCATCTTTTCAAAAAATGAAAATAAAATAACTCAAAAGTTCGGGGACTAGCGCAGCCTGGTAGCGCGACTGTTTTGGGAACAGTAGGTCGTGGGTTCGAATCCCGCGTCCCCGACCA
>CAZFBE010000001.1:0-13172 GCA_964517115.1 uncultured bacterium | reverse complement strand
GCGCGACTGTTTTGGGAACAGTAGGTCGTGGGTTCGAATCCCGCGTCCCCGACCATCCCTACTCCCATTCTTCCTCTTCCCACTGTTCAACCCATTCTTCGTTGTCAGGATGTAATTTTTTCAATTTGTCTCCTTGTAAGAAATCCATGTAACCACGTTTCAAGATCTGCTTTGTGTTTTTTATAAAAATTTATTGCAGGTTCATTCCAATCTAATACTTGCCAACTCATGCCATATAAGTTCAAATTTTTACATATATTCATTGTTTCTTTGAAAAGCAAGCTTCCTATCCCTTTATTTCTATAACCCTCAGTTATGACAAAATCTTCTAAGTGTAAAACTTTTCCTTTCCATGTGGAATAGCGTATGAAATAAAAAGACAATCCGATAATTTTTTTTCCATCTTCGGCAACTAAAAATTGATAGGATGGAGAATCACCAAAGCCATCATTTTCTAAATCTTGCAATGTAATAATTACTTCGTCAAGTAATTTTTCATATTCTGCCAATTCCTTGATTAGATTTAAAACAGATGGGAGGTCTTTTTTTAAGCCTTTTCTGATTGTTATCTTCATTTTAGCTATGTTTTAATATGGTGGGCCATCGTGGACTTGAACCACGGACCTCGCCCTTATCAGGGGCGCGCTCTAGCCAGCTGAGCTAATGGCCCATAAAAACATATTTTATTATTTAAAACTATAAAAAGGAGTTTCTTCCGCTTTGATTTCAAATTCATTTCCATCAACATCTCGAACAAAAGCATTTCCATTTTGGGAACCTTCAATAAATTCTCCATAAAATTTCTTGCCATGGATGTCTATCCAGAATATCTTTTTGCCCTTGTCGACAAGCAGGCTACTCCATTCTTTAAAGAGTTTATCTTTGTTTGATATATTTTTTATTTCTTTATCGAGGTTGTTGATCCAGTTTTTTAATATTGTTGCTCTAGGGTTCTTCCATCCTTTCTCAATCATTCCTTCTTGATGCATTGTTGTAGCTTGTTTCAAGGCTGGAGAAACTTCGTCACCTGACCCAAAGACATTTAAACCAAGGCTTAACACAGCATGCTTTTTGTCTCCTTTTATAAAATTGCTAATAAGGGTTCCCCCAATTTTTTTATCATTAACGACAATGTCATTTGGCCATGATAGATTTGAATTGATTGTCTTTGCAACAGATAAAGATAAAGCTATTGGCAACATTGAAAAATCTTCACTTTTGATATTGCTTAAATCAAGAATAATGCTCACAAGGATTCCAGATCCAAGTTTTGAAAACCATTTCCTTCCAGACCTACCCCTGCCAGAAGATTGATATTCTGCAACAATTAAAGATTCATTGATTGGTTCATTTTTTATCAACCTAACTGCATATTCATGAGTTGAATTTAATGTTGTAAAGTAATGGTAATTGTTTCTAAATTTTTCTGGACAGTAATTAAAGAATTCTGGAGGGCTTAGGCGAGGTTCCTTTTTTAAAATTTTTATACCCTTGCTTTTGCTAAAACTAATTGAAAATCCTAATTTTTGAAAATATTCGATAGTTTTATGAAAAGAAGATTTTGAAATATTTATTTTTTCAATAATTTTTTTTTCTTTTAGATTTTCTTCATTTGTTTCTGTTAGTTCTGAGAAGATCATGGAGTCATTTATTTCGACCTTGTACTTCCTTACGGCATCAAAAATTTGCATATCTTTTTAAAGTAAATTTAAGAGCGCTAAAGCTGCTTCAGACCCCTTGTTACCTTTCTTTCCTCCAGCCCGCTCTTTTGCCTGTTCGATATTCTTTGTTGTTAATATCCCCATGCTTATTGGAGATCCGTAACGAACTTGAAGGCTTGCTAATCCATTAAATATTGAGTTACAGAGGAAATCGTAATGGTCAGTTTCCCCTTTTACTATCGCTCCAATTGTTATTATGGCAATGTCTTCCGGAGAAGGTTCATCTTTTAAAATTTTTGAAGCAAGAGAAAGTATTTCCCAGGATCCAGAAACTGTAAGATGCCTAAATTTTTTATTTTTTGAGTCAAGAACGCTTTTTGCACCTTGGAAAAGAGAATCGGTGATGTCTTTGTTAAAACTTGACTGAATCACAAGTATTTTCATTCTTTTATTTTTTCCGTCGAGCCTATTTCAAGATCAAAGCCTTCTAAAGCAATGATGTTTCTTTCATTGTTCGTGATTATTTTCATCTTCCCTACGCCGCAAACTTTTAGTATTTGAGCCCCTATTCCATATGACCTGAAATCCATCTCATCTGAATCTTCTTCAGTTTTCTCTTTGGAACCTAGAAGGACAAGTATCCCTCTTTCCGAGTTGTATATTTGCTCCAGTGCAGAATTTAGCCTTTTTTCAGCCCCTTCACCAGAATCTTTTTCTGAATGAACTCTAACCAGGGTTTCTTTTTCTTTTAATATTGAACCTTTTACAAATGCAAAATGAGTTTCAGAGGTATTTTTTGATTGAAAGATAAGAATTTCAGAATTTTTTTCATTTGGTATTTTCATTTTGTTTTTTAAAAAAATATTTGGTCTTTGCTTTAAGAGGTAAGAAATTAAATCAGCAATTGTTATCAGTGGTATATCGTGCTTTTTTGAAAACTTTCTCAAAGAAGGTATTCTCATCATCGACCCATCTTCTTCAAGTATTTCACAAATTACACCTGCTTTAGGCAAGCCTGCAAGCTCACATAGGTCAATTGCGGCTTCAGTATGGCCTGCTCTTGATAAAACTCCTCCACTTCTCGCTCTTAAAGGAAATACGTGTCCTGGCTGCCTGAAGTCATTCGGGCCTTTGAGAGGGTCTATAAGTTGCATTATTGTTTTAGACCTTTCGAAAGAGCTTATTCCAGTTGTTATCCCGTCTATTGCATCAACCGAGATGGTAAAAGCCGTTCCATGAGGGTCCATATTTTTTCTTGTCATTGAAGTTAGGCCCAGCTGATCCAACCTGTCTCCAGTCATTGGTACACAAATCAACCCTCTGGCTTCTTTTGTCATAAAGTTAATATTTTTTGGAGTTGCATGTATTGAAGCACAGATTAAATCACCCTCATTCTCCCTATCTTCACTATCTGCAACAACAACCATTTTTCCAGCCTGCAAAGCCTTTATCGCCAATTCAATACTTTCTTTCATTTCCATTTTCCAAGAGAATATCTAGAAATGACATCAACTTCTATGTTTATGTCACTTCCAATATCTGTAGATTCTATATTTGTTCTCTTTAGGGTTTCCTCAATTAGGTAAACTTCAATTAAATTATTTTCTTTCTTTGCTATGGTCAAACTTACCCCTGACAAAGAAACACTCCCTTTTTCCTTTATAAAATCATCTAATTTTTTTGGAAACTCTACCCTCCACAAGGAGCTTAAAGAATCAATTTTATTGAGTTCTCTGACTCTTCCAACTCCATCAACATGACCTAAAACTATATGTCCCCCCATGGGGTCTCCCATCCTCAAGGCCCTTTCCCAATTTACAACTTCACCTTCAGAATTTTTAGAAAAAGCTGTTTTTAAAACAGTTTCTTTTGAAAGGTTGAAAGTTGCAATATTGTTTTTATAACTATTGAGTGTTAAGCAAACTCCATTTATAGATATCGACTCCCCAATGGAAGGATCTTTAAAGTTTTTCAAATCTATTGAGAGGATTGTGGAGTTCTCTAATTCTTTTACTTTCTTTATTAGCCCTTTGTCTTCAATTATCCCTGTGAACATTTGTTAAATACCCCTCCATCCTGACGTTGTTTCCAATTGTTTTTATGCTTACGTTAGAAAGTTTTTTTGATTCAGACAGTGTTGTCCAGTTATCTGGTGAAAATCCAATACCCTTTACTCCAATTATCTTAGGGGACATGTAAACAATAATCTTGTCAGCAAGATTTTGTTTTATCAACTCTGCAGCGAGCTTGCCTCCTTCACATAAAACTGATTGAATATTCTTTTTTCTGACCTCTTCTAGTAACTCTTTTAAGGTTTTGATGTTGAGCTGGTGGATATTTCCTTTAGATGGCTCTTTGCCTGTTCCCCACAGATATACCTTTCCATTTTTAAAAATTTTTGAAGTTTTTTCAACTTTTTCTCTTCTGTCAATTAGTATTTTTTTCCATTCTTCTATTCCTGATTTTCTATCTAGTTTTGGATTGTCTTTTATGACTGTCCCTGATCCAACCATAATTGCATCATGCTCATTCCTTAAAGATTTTCCATCTTCTCTTGATTTTTTAGAAGTTATCCATTGTGATGTTCCGTCTGCAGCAGCAACCTTTCCATCAATTGAAGTTGCGACTTTGACAGTTACAGAAGCTCTTCCTCTTAGTATTCCTGTTAGATAACTGTAGTTTAGCAACTTGCATTGATCTTCCAAGCAGCCAACAGAAACATCTACTCCTGCTTCTTTTAGTTTCTTGATGCCTTCTCCATTGACTTTTTGATTTGGGTCTTTTGTACCAATAACTACCCTTTTTACATTTTTTGAAATTATTTGGTTTATGCATGGAGGGGTTTTTCCATGGTGTGAACATGGTTCCAAGGTTACATGAAGTGTTGTATTTTTTACAGCCACCTTTTCAAGTGCGTTTATTTCTGCATGATTTTGACCATATGCTTCATGAAAACCCTTTGAAATTATCTCTCCCTGAGATGAAACAACAGCTCCAACAAGAGGGTTTGTTTTTGTTTTGCCAATCCCTTTCTTGGCAATTTTTATTGCCTCGAGCATAAGGTCATTATCTTTTTTCTGAAAAGTCAACTTAA
Organism: uncultured bacterium; assembly: GCA_964517115.1. Lineage (GTDB taxonomy): Bacteria > UBP7 > UBA6624 > UBA6624 > UBA6624 > UBA6624. The sequence goes on along the minus strand of CAZFBE010000001.1, from coordinate 8,417 downwards.
AACAATGTTATTTTTTCGGATTTCATTTTTAAAATCTTCTGTGGCCTTGTTTATCTCTTCGTCTGTATAAGATTTTTTTCCATCACCTATAACTAATCTCCATGTTAGGTTCCAGTCTTGTTTCTTTTTATAGACATCAAATAAGAATATTTCTTGGATCATCTCTATCTTCAATTCTTTAATGACATCTGTTAGCTTCTTTGTTTCTTCATGATTGCTTGTTTTGATATTGAGGTCTCTATAAACAAATTTATGCTTTGGTAAGTCAGTTATTTTTGTTTTAGGCATTGGCCAGTGTAAATTAAGATTCAACTCACAAAGCCAAACCAGCTCCTTTTTGCTTCCTATCTCTATTTGCATTGCGCCCATAACACCTTTGAAAACATCACTATTTATTGAAAGTGTTGAACTGTCCAAAAAAACCTTATTGTCTAAATCTGAATAAGTTACTGAAGAATTCCATTTTTTGGCAATATTTTCAATTAGATTTTTTATAAACCTTACCCCATCCTCCTCCTCTCTGGCAATAACTCCCAGGTTCAACAATTCCTGAGTATCGTTAAAAACTTTTCCAATTTCAAAACTCCAACCAGAAGAAAAGCCTCTTTTCCTAGAATTTTCATGTCCCTTCAGCAAAGATGCTGATATCGAGTTTCTTAAAAAAGATTTTTCTTCAGATCTCGGGTTTAAGATTTTTAGAGGTTTATTCTTTGAAACAGCCTTTCCGAAGCTTGCTAAATCTTTTGAAATCAGGCTTGATCGAACTTCCTGTCTCCCACCAAAAGAAACCAGTGTATCTATAAGGTATTTCTCTATATGAAAAAAATCATCTGATTTTGATGTAGTCATTCCAACATTAGGAAGGCTCTCTTTGAGCTTTGAGTACCCATAGACTCTTATAACTTCTTCAATCAAATCTTCTGGAATTGACAAATCTGTCCTGTGGGAAGGGATGAGCCATTCTCCTTTCCTTAGCCCTTTTTTGCTTTTTATACTCCAACTCTCTTTCCATTTCCCATCTTTGTCTTTTGATATCTTTAATATGCCTAGACTTGCAAGAATTTGATTTATCTTTTCATCTTTAATCTCCATTCCTAATCTTGAATTGATTTCAGATGTTTTTATGTTTATTGTTTTTTCTTTTGTTTTTTCTTTTTGTACTAATGTTGCAGTCTTTATTTCATTTGACCATTTCATCTTGTTGAGCCACCAAAGATACCTTTTTGCACCTATCAAGAAGCCTTCGGGATCAACTGTTCGTTGGAACCTGTAAGAAGAATCTGTTAGAAGGTTTATTTTATTAGCGCTTTCTCTTGTTGAAGAGTTCTTAAAGCATGCTGCTTCAAGAAGAAACTCTTTGTCCGAGTCTTTTGATGAGCCTTCTTCAGATCCAATTATTCCCGCTAACGCGAGAGGGTCTCCTTCTTTGTTTTTTATGAGCAAGTCTTTTTTAGACAACTTGTAAGATTTTCCATCAAGAGCATCAAAGGTGATATTTTTTTTTGCCACATCAACAATAATCCCATTTTCAACTGAAGAAAAAGGGAAAAGGTGAAGCGGTTGTCCTGTTTCAAATAGAACATAATTTGTTAGATCAACCAAAGGGCTTATTGAATTTCTCCCCATGAGTTTTAACATTTTTTCAATATGAGGATTTTCTCTAGAAGAGATATTTAAGCGAACTCCGAGATAAGAGCTGCAGTTATTACTGTTGATACTTATTGGATATTTGTTTTCTATTGAAAGGTCTTCTAGCTCTAGTTGTTTTATCTTTAGATTTTTTGCTGTTGCAAACTCTCTTGCCAATCCATAAATTGACAAAGTGTCAGTTCTGTTGCTTGGAGTGCTTAAGTCTAAAACCTCTTCACCCTCTACATTAAGGATTTCTTCACACTCAAAACCTATTCCGGTAAATATGTCAGCAATTTCTTTTGCTGAATAACGGCACTCCACGAAGTCTTTTAACCAACAGATGGGTAAACGCATTTCTGCTTTCTATTTTCCAGTTATTGCTAGATTTTTTCCGGCTTCTCTTCTTTCCAGGTTATCAACATCCATAACCTTTCCACTTGGAAGTTCTTTTATACTTATATGGGCGCTATAAGAAAAAGCTACAACCAAAAAGATTAGCAAAAAAACATATATTCTCTTATTCATAATAGTTCACCTTATTTTGTATCTACAATAACCTCATCAATTTGCCAACCTGCTCCAAAGATACCATCTTGCCCATCTCCATTCTCTCCAGAGGTTTGAGCATCTTCTCCCCAGAAAATGAAACAAACATACTTCCCTCTAAAGGGGCTTAGGTCAATTGTTCTCTTGAGCCCAACTCCACTTCCAGTTGCAAAAGTGTCTCCTGCGCTTCTGCTGTACATCCAAACATTGCCACCAACATAACAATCAGTTATTTGGGTATCGCTCCATCTTACAACTATTCCAAATGTGCTTGGAGCTGGGGTCTCGTAAAGCTCATTGAATGTTAGTCTTGTCCATCCACCTTCTGAGACGTAATAGCCATTTGCTCCATCTGCATCACCGGAAGGCCATGGGTATGTTATCTGCAATGAAGCATCATCATAAGTCCAGCCATCTAGGTAATTTCCAATATTTGAATTTGTTCCAGTCATCCACATCTTGCAGTCAAGATTTCCATCATCTCCAGGAATAACCCTCCACCACTGGGTGTCATCTATCCAATATCCCATTTCTGTCCATGCATGCTGATCACTGCAGCTTTCTCCATTTCCAGGGAAAGGTTCATAGAAGAGGGTTTTAGTAAAGTCTGGCTGTTCTACAAGTTGGATATCGTCAAAAAGAATACCGGTGTCAGTTCCCTCACTGTTTGTTCTTTGCCCTATACCTATACAAACATTTGGATTTCCTGCAAACTCACTAACGTCAAGATACAAGTATTCCCAGTCAGTTGTATCGAGAGAAGGGTTTGTTTCAACCTCTCCTACGATATTGTTCAATATTGATGAATATTGTGTCCATTGTCCATTGAAGCAATTGTCAGTGTTTGATGGATCTGTATTTATCCAAAGAGATATATCTTCAAAATCCTGATCTGGCCTATTTAGCTGATGAGCCATAACCAATGCGGGGTTCATTGTTTTTGACAAGTCTAAAGCTTTTGCAGTTATGAATACAGGATCTTCATCATTGTCGTAATTCTGAGTATCTGGATTCCATGCAGCTATAAAAGAGTTTCCAGAATAAGCAGAACCATCAGTGCTTGACCAAACCTGGAAGAAGGTTGTTTCAGTGTTTCCAAACTGGGTTGATATCCAGTTTCCAGTTCCAGCTGTTTCATCATAAATAACATCTCCCTCAAAGTTGTCATACATGTATGTTGGGTATGTGAGAGATGTTGTTGGGCCAACTGAAGTTCCAGTTGATCCGTCATTAGCAAGAGCTTTTATCCCATAACAATATTTAGAATCTGCGTTCAAAGTGCTTAAAACAAAACCACAGGTTCCATCTGAGCAATCAACGGTATATTCTGTATTATCGTAAGAAGCGCCATCAAGCGCTGGGCACATACGCTTGTTGCCATTTTCAGATGAAGTCATTTGGTATGTGTAAATTGAATACTGGCACTGGGCACTTGACGGAGTCGAAGAGGTGCAATGAGATTTTTCATAATCTGTATAGCCATCACTCCATTCAAGTTTCACATCAGTTGTTGCTACTGATGTGAAAAAAGAACCTTGCATATCAGGTCCAGAAGTTAGGCTAGAGAATAAGTCGGTAATGATAATCCAATCATATGAAGCAGGAGTTGGGTCCTTCAATCCAGCATCATTCACTGATCTGACTCTAAAATTGCTGTCACCTGTAGGTATATTTTCATAGTTTTGGGGTGATGTGCATGTATTCCAAGATTCATTATTAAGTGAACATTCAAAAGTTGCCTCCATGTCATCAGAACTAAACTCAAATGTTGCTGTTGTTAAAAAGGTCTTTGCTGGTGGAGTGCTGTCTATGAAAGTGTCTGGAGGAAGAATGCTTGAATCAATTAACCAATTCCAAAGAGCAGGAGAGGAATCAGTGTTTCCAGCAGCATCGGTTGCTGTTACTTCAAAGCTGTGGTTTCCATCAGCCAATCCGGTGTATGTTCTTGGGCTGAAGCAAGTTTCCCACCCTAATCCATCAAGATTGCACTCAAATGTGCTGTTTGGTTCAGTGCTCTCAAAAGCAAAGGTGGCTGTTGAGTCTGGTGTTGGATTTGGAGGACTGTCTGTTATTGTCGTGTCTGGTTCAGTCAAGTCTACTGTCCAATTCCATTCCGCTGGCGTCAGGTCTTCGTTTCCAGCTTCATCGATTGATTTAACCATGAACATGTGAATCCCTTCAGAAAGCCCTGAGTAGCTCCAATTCGAACCATCGCACTGTTCCCAATTTCCCTCATCAAGCTTGCACATGAAATAATCTGTTACTTCATCATCACGATAACCAAAAACAGCATCGGTTTCATTTGTCGGATCTGAAGGCCCTGAATCAATGTACGTTTCAGAAGGAGTTAAATCTATATCCCATGTCCATGTTGCTCCATCAGGATCAGTATTTCCTGCTGCGTCAGTTGCAAAAACGATAAACTCATAAGATCCTTCTGTCAGTTCAAGATAGGTAATAGACCCTCCGGGACATGGTTCAGGAATACCTCCATTTAGATTGCACTCAAATGTTGCATCGGGATTTTGAGGACTCTCATATGTCAATGTCGGATTCACATCGTTAGATGGATCAGCAGGCCCCGTAAGAACAATTGTTGTTGGGTTGATTGTGTCAATAGTCCATGTCCAACTATCTGCTGCTCCTTGGTTTCCCAAAGAGTCAGTTGACCTTACTTCGAAAGTATGAGATGCATTTTGCTCTAGGCCTGTATAAGCTTGAGGGCTTGTGCATTCAACCCACCCTTCAGAGTCAAGGTTACATTCAGATGTTCCAGGTTCATCGGTTGACCAAGTAAAGGCTGCATCAAGGGAGTTTGTTGGATCCATAGGTGCAGAATCAATACTTGTTACTGGTCCTGTAATATCAATTGTCCAAAGGTACTCTGAAGATGTTGGGTCAACATTTCCTGCAGCGTCAATAGATCTAACCTTAAAGGAATGAGCGCCATCTGTTAAATCAGAATAAATTATTCCTGTAAGGCATGAAGAGAAAGATGTACCATCACCATCTAGTTCACATTCAAATGTTGCATCAACATCAGAAGGGCTTGAAAAGTCAAATATCGCACTCGTAGAAGTTGTTGGGTCATCTGGTCCAGAATCTATTTGTGTTGTTGGAGAGGTTGTATCTATTGTCCATGTCCATACTGCAGGAGAGACGTCTTCATTTCCAAGAGAGTCAAAAGCTTTAACTTCAAAGGTGTAGTTTTCGTCTGTTTGGGCATTGTAAACCTTTGGGCTTTCACAAGATTCCCAATCTCCTGGTGAGGATGATGCAATATAAAGCCTGCATTCAAATGTTGCATCTGGGTCATCAGAACTCTCTTTGAACTCAAAGACAGGAATAGTTGCATTTGTAGGATTGTCCGGTCCGGATGTTATTTCAGTTTGAGCTCCCGTTGTATCTATTGTCCATGTGTAGGTTGCACTTGAACCCTCTATTTCAATGTTTCCTGCCAAATCTTCTGCCCATGCTTTAAAGGTCCAAGACCCTTCTGAAAGAGATGAATAATCTGCTGAATAGGCACCAGATCCAAGAGATGTCATGGCCTGCCCTACACAAGTTTCATCATTTGTAATACAGTAAAGAACTTCTGTTAATCCAGGAAGAGATCCATCAATACCTTCCCATGGATCATCAACAACACTAACTTCAAAAGAACCGTCTGTTTCATTTGATGGATCAGTTGGAGAAGACTCTGTTGTTGTTACTGGAGAAGACCTGTCAACGTTGGTAGTACTTGTTGCTGGAGTACCATCAATGTTGTTTGCTTCATCCCAGGCCCTAACCTCAAACGTATGGGTTCCTTCAGACAAAAGTTCATAGGTTTTTGGACTTGTACAGAACGACCATGCACCTGTAGAAAGCTTGCATTGGAAGAATGGAGCAGTCTCATCTGCACCAAACTCCCATGTTATGTTGTCTTCATTTGTATAGGTTGCAGGCTCTAGTGTTATTGATGTTTCTGGTGGGGTTTGGTCTATCGTCCATGTGAATTCAGCAGGAGTTGGATCTGGTGTCCCAACATTGTTCAAAGCACGAACATAAAAAGTTTTAGTTCCTTCTGAAAGTTCTGTATAAGTTCTACTCCCACCATTACAAGGACTGTATGAATTTTCATCAGGGCTTACCTGACATTCAAACTCATTTCCTCCTTCAGGGCTTACAAATTGGAAAGTTGCAATATTCAAGTTTGTCATCTCTTCAGGGTTATCTGTAATTAAGGTGTCTGGTATTGAAAGGTCTATGTCCCAAGGGTATACTTCTGGGCTTCCATCAATGTTTCCAGCCTCATCTTCTGCCCTCACTGAAAAACTGTGTGGACCTCCACTTAGGCCTGTGTATGTTTTTGGACTTGAACACCCTTCCCATCCAGCATTGTCAAGATTGCAGTGGAAAGTGCTGTTAGCCTCATTGGAGCTAAAGGTGAATGTTGCTTCCGCAGAACCACTTAACTCAGGAGGTCCTGAATCAATTGTCGTTTCTGGATTCGATTTGTCTATGCTGAAAGAGTCATTTGCCGGAACGCTTGTGTTCCCTGCAATGTCATTAGCCCTAACCTCAAATAAATAAGTTCCTTCCTGCAATCCCTGATACGGCTTACCTGAATCTGGACATGACTCCCAATCTATCGTGATGCCATTGTTACCCTCTAGTTTGCATTCAAAAGTGGTGTCAGGAGCAGAAAGGGTCCCTTCACTGCTTGAATAGGTGAATGTTACATTTGTTTCATTGGTTATGTCATCAGGTCCAGAATCAACAGAGGCATTTGGAGGGGTGTTGTCAACTGTCCATGTTATGGTTTGCTCAACATCCTCAACTTCCTCTATATTTAGATGGTCTGCCTTGACCTTGAGGGTCTGAACACCATCCTGCAATGGAGAGCCTATGGTTCCTGCAGAGTAATAGTGACCATCCGCATCCTCGTCGTCACAAGCCAGCCAACCTGAGTCATTCAGGTTGCATTCATAAGAGACATCCGCGTCATCATGGTTTGTCTCTTCAAAATAGATCTTGACATCAGTTGTCTCGTTTGAAGTGCTGCCTTCAGCAATATCACTTGGTGGGCTTGCCTTGAATGAGAGAGACAGTGGCTGATGTTCAATGACCGTAAATTTATCAATCGAACCGTCAGAGTTATAAAAAGATGTATTTCCTAGAGAGTCAGAAGATCTGATTTCTATCCATTGCTCTTCTGCAAGAAGTGAAGGGGTAAATGACTTTTCAAAAACAAGTGGGTCTCCTGTCGCATCCATCATTACCCAGCTTGGAGAATTATTGCCTTTAGCTTCAGCTGAATCTGGGGCAAAAGAGTATGTTACTTGAATTGTTATGTCATTGCCTAAAACAACTTCAGAACCACTGGGTGCTCTTGAATAGCCAGTTATCTCAGGGCCTGTCAGGTCAATTGTCCAAGAATAAGAAACAGAAGAAGAGTTTCCAAGGCTATCTGAACTGCTGACTTCAAAGGTATGAGTATCTTCACTTAGTTCTGAATATGTGAATGGGCTTGTGCATGGGTTTGTTACAGTTCCATTCAGGTCACACGATGCACTGACTCCGTCATGCGTGAATTGAATCTGTCCGCTAGTGGCATTTGTAGGATCGTCAGGAACCACATCTAATGTTACTGTTGGGCCCGTTGTGTCAATCGTCCATGTGAAAGAGTCAGGGGTCTTGTCTTCTTTCTGATTGTCATCAAGGAGGTAAGCTTTGACCTGGAAAGTGTATTCGCCATCTCCAAGGTTCTGATATGTCTTGGTTCCGCCTTGGCAGCCTTCCCACGCTGCTCCATTGAGATTGCATTGGTAACCAACTGCTTCAGTTGATGACGTGCTGTAGTTGAATATCGCTGTGTCTTCATTGGTTATACCTTCAGAAGTGATGCCCATTGAGTTGTTGTCAATGGTTGTGTTCGGTGCTGAAGGGCCTCCCTCACCACCGCCACCACCGCCGCCGCAAGCGACAAAGATGAGTGCAAAAACAACAAATATAAAGCCAAACTTTTTCATAGAACGCTAAAGTTATTCTATACATTTATTATATAAATGTATTTTTTTATGAAAATCAGTCAAACAACAGAGTAAACCAGTCACCTAAATCCATATTTGATTCCACCTCTTCTTCAATTGAATCCGGAAGCATGTGATAAAAATCAATACCTGTCTCATTCTCGACTTCGTCAATTGTTTTTGCAAAAGTTGACAATGCTTCATCTGAACTTTCATTTGGAAGAA